>JAIQGK010000033.1:11702-40918 GCA_020072645.1 Terriglobia bacterium | reverse complement strand
CTTCCTCGCAACACTGCAAGATTCTGCGCCGCAACTCGTCTCCGAATGCTTTCGCCATCCTCTATGTTGCCGCAGGAGCTTCGCCGAACTTACAGTAGCATAGCTTCAATCAGTACCCTATTAACTAAAATGGTATAGCGAAGTGGTTGAAGTAACAGCAGAGGCACCGTTGGTGCAAACCACGTCCGCGCAGGTCTCAAACCGCGTGGAACCGGATCACACGGAACACGCGGCCCAGGCGCCGATGTTTACACCGCGCGTCCGCAAATATTTCCCGGAAACGCTGCTATGGCGTCACGAGGTGGTCACCAACAAGCATGGCCATGCGCACTTCAACTTCACCATGGCCGACAACATCACGGCCTGGTCCATGTCCGTCGTGGCGACCAACGAGGCTGGACAGGCGGGCATTGCGCGGAAAGAGCTGCGCACGTTCCTGCCGTTCTTTTTGGAGCACGATCCACCCAAGATCTTGACCCAGGGCGACACAATCAGCCTCCCAGTGGTATTGCGCAACTATCTCAACAAGCCGCAGACGCTGGAGACCGAGATGAAAGCCGACACTTGGTCAAATTTCTGTCGCAGCCGCGGACATCGATGACGATTGCGCCGAATGCCGATGCCAGCACTGTATTCACATTCCGCGCCAATGCCAGCATCCGCCACGGCAAACAGAAGGTCACGGCGCGCAACAGTTCGACCGGCGACGCCGTGGAGCGCGAAATCCAGGTCCATCCCGATGGCGAGGAGATAACTCAGACCACCAGCCGCCTGCTCGCCGGCGGCGGTACCAATTTCGATGTGATGGTCCCAGACACTGCCATCCCTGGATCGATTGACGGCGAACTGCGGGTGTATCCCAATCTGGTGGCGCAGGTCTTCGATGCGATGCGTGGCATCGGCGCACGGCCTTCGAGATGCGCCGAGCAGGTTACGTCCACTCCCTACGTCAGTCTTCTCGCGCTGCAGTTGCTGAAGAAGGCTGGGCAGGACGATCCCACCGCACCCAAGAACCCGCGCGCTACCCTCGCAAGTCGGCCCGCGAAGCCGTGCAGGAGACATACTTGTCCCTCACTGGTTTGCAATCGCCTGACGGCGGATTCCGCTACTGGAACCACATGGACTCCGATGTTGCTCTGACGGCCTACGTCCTGCGTTTCCTTAATGCGGTCGGCGAGTTCATCACAGTGGACGCCATCATCATCCGCAAATCTCGCGCCTACCTCGTCGTGAGGCAACGGAAGAGCGGAGCGTGGACCGCATGGCATTGGATGCCCGACCAAAGCGGAGATTACGAACTGGTTGAAGTAGAAGACGTCAACGTCACCGCATACGTCGCGCGCTCTCTCGCCGAGACTATGCCAATTGGTGGCGACAAACAAAAAGATAAGAATGACGAGCTGGCACAGGCCGATAAGACTTTCTCAGCCGCAATGCGCTACCTCGAGCAGCGCATTGATTCCTGGCAGGATCCTTACTTAGTCGGCAACTATGCCCTCGCTGCCGCTTCCTCAAGCCACGCCGATCACATCGCTAACGCACGCGCACTGCTCTTGCAGCTTGCTCACCGTGAAAGCAGCGGTATCTACTTGGAACCTGGAAGCCAACACTTCGCCCTTCTATGGCTGGGGTACTGCGGGGCGCGTGGAGACCACCGCACTCGCCGTAGAAGCCCTCGTCCGGATGTGCAGGCGGTCAAGTCCCAAGACAAGCAAGACAACGAACTCAGCGATCTGATCCAAGGCGGCCTGCAGTACCTGCTCACGCACAAGGATCACTACTTCGTCTGGTATTCCACTCAGGCGACTGAGAACGCCGTTGAGGCGATCATCTCCGCTTTGCATGGCGGCGACGAAGACGTGGCCGCGCAGGACGCAACCTTGTTGGTCAACGGCCGCTCAGCCGGTACGTTGCACCTGCCAGCCGCCAAGGATGTGGTGGGCCCCGTCGTACTCGAACTACCCGATGCGTTGAACAAAGGCACAACAAGTTGGAACTTTCTGTTCCAGGTGGAACCGCGCTCATGAACGCCCAGGTCATCTCGACTTGGTACGTCCCCTGGGCAGAATCTTCGGCAACCGCGATCGAGAACTTTAAACCCGGTGACACCCGCGCGCTGCGCCTTCAAGTAAGATTTGATCGAACCCAACCCACTTTCGGCGACACCGTAACGGCGCACGTCGAGGCTGAACGCGTCGGGTTCCGCGGCTACGGCATGATGCTGGCGGAAGTAGGCCTGCCGCCAGGAGCGGAAGTGGATCGCTCTTCCTTGGAGTCAGCAGGCAGCTACGAGGTTCAGCCAGACCGCGTGGTGTTCTACGTTTGGCCCAGTGCCGGTGGCACTAAGTTCGATTTCCGCTTCCGGTTGCCCTACCGTTGCGACGCGCTCTCAGCGCCCTCGTTGCTCTATGACTATTACAACCCGGAGAATCGCGCCGTTGTTGCCCCAACACGCTTCGTCGTCCACTGAGCATCTCATCAGAGTTCTGAGTTCACGGTCCGTTTACCTATGCTCGGCTGCTGTGACACCAGAACCCCAAAACGGTTCCCCAGTTTCCATGTCAATGTAATTGCCGCCGGCTTCGCCGCGCCGCTGGCCTTTGACCTTTTTTGCGCAGTGTTTGTGTGCAATAGACGAGCTGGTTCCTTGTACCAATTTGTACCGCCGAATTTGAATTTCTGCCTTTCGTGCCTTTTGCGAACATTGTAGAATCAGCAAGTTGTATGTTTTCAATCCACTGAAACGGTTCGATCCCGACTAGCTCCACCATGTAACATCGACAGTATTTATCCCGAAGCGCCCCTGTCACAGGCCGAGCGGGATTGCCCCGTTTTCATTCATGGCGCAAGGCCACGTTCGGCTGCAGGCGCATCGCGCGCCGAGCAGGAAAATAACAGGCAGCGAGCGCAATGAGAATCAGCAGCACCGGAGCCGCGATGAATGTCATTGTATCCGTGGTTGTGATGCCATAGAGCAGGCTTTGCAAGAAGCGTGACAGCGCCAACGATCCTACAACACCGATCACTATCCCAGCGAATATCAGAAGAAGACCATGTCGAAGGATCATTAAAAGAATTGAACTGGGACTTGCTCCCAAAGCAATTCTGACTCCGATTTCCTGGGTTCGTTGAGATATCGCATAGGAAGTGACACCGTAGACTCCTACTATCGCAAGAAACACTGCGAGAAATGCAATCGTCGAGAGTAGAAACAGATTGAATTTCTGAGGCGCTATCGAATCACTGATCTTTTCCTTCAAGGGTTGGACGTGCGTGATGGCGAGTTGGGGGTCCAATCGCCATATCTCCTGCTGGACCAACTTGGCAACACTTGCTGGTTCCACGCTGGTCTGAATCACCAGGTTCATTGTCCTTAGCCCGCCCCAAGTTGGATGGCTGATCAAATCATCCTGTTCCTGACGATAGGGCGTGTATAAATGAGGATGCGTCTCCTCGCCGAGCGAGCCGTCTTTGACATCGCCCACTACGCCAACAACCGTGAGGTCAGGGGAAGGCCCAGCACGCAGTCGCTTACCAATGGCTTCTTCACCTGGCCACAGCCGTTGCGCCAGATCCTTGCTGATAACAACAATGGGGAACGATTTTTCATTGTCCTCAGGCGTGAACTGACGGCCGGCAATCAACGGAATATCCAAGGTCTTGAGATAATCCCCGATAACCCAGCTCCGGATCACGGACGGTAGGGTGTCAGCCTTGCCTTTATAGTCGCTCGCATTGTGAATTAACTCTCTCTCCTGCGCATCCAGAGGAAGGTCGGTGGAGAGGCCAGCGATGCGGATCCCAGGCACAGCCCGGGCGTGCTCGAGCACCTGCTGATAGAAATCCTTGATCTGCACGGCCCCGGAGTAAGTTTCCCGTGGCAAATAAATCGTCATCTCTAAAACATGTTGCGGCTGGAAGCCCGGGTCGGTTGCCAACAGCCGGGAAAAACTGCGTAGCAGCAGCCCAGATCCGATCAATAAAGCGAGAGCTATCCCGCATTGGGCAATCACAAGCGCCCCCTGTAGCCGCCGGTGTGAACGCGTTCCTGAGGGAGATCTTCCTCCTTCCTGCAATACTTGCCGCAGTGGGGCACGAAACATCGCAATCACCGAAACGAGACCAAAGATCATGGAAGCTACAACGCAGAGCAGGAACGCAAATCCCAGGACTGGGCCGTTCATCTCAATCGATGCAGTCTGGGGAAATGACGTGGGTAGCAGCGATATTAGAAATCCACGACTCCCCAGCGCCAGAGCCGCCCCGCTAATACCTCCAAGGAAAGCCAGTATAGTACCCTCCGCCAACATCAATCGGGCTGCCTGCCACCATGTTGCGCCCAGAGATGTACGAATCGCCATCTCACGTTGCCTGGCCGCCCCACGCACTAATAGCAGGTTTGATATGTTCGAGCAGGTAATCAGCAACAGCAGCACAACTGCCCCCAGCAGAACGAGCAGTGGCATGCGAATTTTGCCCTGGATCTCCTTATGATATGGAACGACCGCAAAGCTGATCGACGAGTGGTGAAGGGCAGCCAATGTCCTTGCCGGATATCGGCTGCGAACTTGCGCTCCAATCAGTTTTGCTTCGCTCTCGGCCTGAGCGAAAGATGCACCAGGCGTCAGCCTTCCCAGAACAGAAAATTCATACATTGCACCGCGGTTGAAGAGTTGCAGAGGCTCCAACCCAACAGGAACCCAGAATTGGGCAGGATCGCTGTTGCCCTCTGGTCCAGAGAGAGGGAACACGAATTCGCGGGGCATGATACCGACGACTGTGTAAGGCTGACGATCCAGAAAGATCGGTTTTCCTATTATGCTCTGGCCGGCATAGCGGCGCTTCCACAATCCATAACTCAGGATGGCAACGTGCTGGCCAGGGCTGTCTTCAGCCGGGATAAATGTCCGCCCTGCCAGAGGCTGCACGCCGAGCATTGGAAACAATGAGGAGGAAACCTTTGCGCCGGTTAATCTCTCGGGCTGGCCACTCCCGGTAATATCGAATAAGAGATCTTCAAAGAGAGCCACACTTTCGAAACTCTTCTGGGCTGCAGCCCAATCGGTATAATCCGCTGGAGACGTGAGTAGTTTGGGAAATCCAAGTTCCGGCATTGATGTCCAAATCATCGCAATTCTGGAAGAATCCTTGAAAGGCAGGGGTTTCAGAAGGACGGTATAAACAAAGCTATACAAGGCAATATTTACGCCAATTCCAAATGCGAGCGTTAGAACAATAGCCAGACTGAACCCCGGCGCTCTCGCCAATACGCGTAGTTCGTAACGGATATCTCTTAGAAAGTGCCTCATCCAAACCTCTTTACTTGCGGCATGTCACTGGTCGTGGCGGGGAAAGCTCCATCCAGTGCGACGATTGCCATGCTTGCGGCGAGACCGATCGGGAAGAATCGATCTTTTGATTACACCTGAAACAGATCTGCACAAGACCTGCTACTGGAGTTTTTTCCTGAAATCGTAACACCGGTAATTTGAACAGCCGCACTCGTTTTTTACTGTTTTGCACTGGCAGCTACGCCGTGTCCGTTTACTGTACCAGTTTTCATCAGAATATCAGCAGAGGCGCTGAATTGAGCTTCAAACAGTCTCTTATAAGCTTCACCGTTCAGATATAGTTCTTGATGGGTGCCGGTTTCAACCAGACTGCCCGCTTCCAAAACCATGATCCTGTCCACTGCCCGGATCGTCGATAACCGGTGCGTCACAATGATCACCGTCTTCCCCTCAAGCAGCGGGGCAAGGTTCTCGTAAAGTACTGCCTCTGTTGGCGAGTCCAGGGAAGCCGTGAACTCATCAAGTATCCAGATGCTGGCATTTCGCAACAATGCTCGGGCCAGCGCCAGCCTCTGGCGCTGACCTCCAGACAACTGTGCGCCTCGCGTTCCTATTACCGTCTGATACCCCTTGGGCAATGTGGCAATGAATTCTTGCAGATTAGCAGCACGGGCAGCAGCTACGATTTGCTCATGACTGGCGTTTGGCAACGCAAAGCGTATGTTTTCCTCAACAGTATCGTGGAACAGAAATATATCCTGCGAAACCACGCTAATGACGTCGCGCAGCGCCGCAATATTGATACGGCGCGCATCGCGTCCACCAATCAGAATTCGTCCAGCATCGGGATCATAAAGGCGGCAGAGCAAGTTAACGACGGTACTCTTTCCTGCTCCACTGGGGCCAACCAGCGCAATTTTTTCGCCATGGCCTATCTCCATGGTCAGATCCAGAACAGCATCTTCTGACCGCTCGGGATAGCGAAAACGCACGCCCTGAAAAGCTATTTGTGTATTTCGGATCCTGTCGTCTGCGATAAGAGGACCTTCCTGCCAGACAGGCTGGAGGTCAAAGTATTCCGCTATGCGCTGGGCCGAGGCCAGACCAGCATAGATCTCAACGCCGCGATTGGCCAGCGATTGTATCGGCTGATAGAGCCGGGTTACATACAAATAAAACGCGACAAGACTGCCAACGGAGATGGTGCCTTTTAATGCCTGATGTCCGCCATACCACAAAACGATGATGCCGGGAATGGTTGTGAGCAGGCCTATTACAAAAATCGAAAAGAACTTATAGCGTACGTTGCGCAGCCCGGTCTCAACCAGATCTTCACTCAATCTCCTGTGCTTTTCTGACATGTAATCTTCGCGGTTGAAGAGTTTGACAATGCTGATGTTCGAGAAGAGTTCCTGGAAGAAATCCAGCAGATAGGTATCCTTGTCGCGTAACTCCATTGCCAGTTTGCGTTGCTTAGCGCCTGTGAGCCGAAAAAATATGACTACCGGCGGCGCAAAACACACCGCGATCAACGCCATGTTCCAGTTCAAATAAAAAAGGAAGCAGGTGATGCCCGCAATCTGAACGAACTCGCTGACTGCGTTCAATACGGTATTGACCAGCACACCGTAGACTCGATTAATATCGGTGCGTAATCGTCCGACAATCTCACCCAGCCGAGTGCTGCTGAAAAATGACATCGGCTGCGACTCGATGTGCGCCATAAGGGTGCCGCGCAGGCTGGCGATGAACCAGTTTCCCGTCCATTCGTGCAGATAATCCATCAGTCGTCCGGCAATCCCCGCCAGCACATACACCAGGACGAACAATAGCGCGAGTTGATCAATGACTGCGGGTTTTCCCGCTTTGATACCGTTATCGAATATCCATTTCAACAGCATCGCTGGAAGTAAGGATAGGAGAGCGCTGATAACTAGCAGACCGAAAGCGAGGATGTATTTGCCCAGGTATGGGCGGAAGAAGGGGAAAAAACGGCGACAAAAGTCCTTCAATCCCATGGCCCTACTCCACGGACTCGAAACTCCGAAAAGCTGGAAGCGAACGACCTGCAATCCACGTCCGCAAGCTTTGATTTTTCCGAAGAAATCAATTTTTCACTGGGTGTATCGGTTCTAAGTATACTCGGTCTGAGACGCAGTCTCAGCAGTCGCGTGCGGAACACTGCGTCTCCAGAGCCGAATGCAGCTGACACTAGCAGAAACAGCAGCCGCAGATTGTAACTGAAGGACTATTAGCTGCAGGGGCCAATGGATCGACCACTTGACCGCTGACTTCAACAGTAGGCTCGACGTACATCTCTTCGCTCGCTTTCTTGTTTTCCGGCATCTCCTCTCACCTCCTTTCTCCTATCTAGGATCTTGCAGGGCACCCTGCGCTGGCGTTGGCAGGGTTATCTGAACCAGGCCTTGGTGAATTAGCTGTCCGGCGTTCTGGGACAGAACTTCATCTACGCCGCTCGTAACAGCGGCGAGTTTGCCCAATGGCGAACTGGATGAAGGCACATGCCCTTTTGAGAGCAGAGTTGCCGTGGTTAACATGCAGGCTTGGGAGACGGGAGCGTCCTCAAACCCTTCCTGATTGAACCCGCGTGTGGCGGCGCAAGGAACGCAGTCGCTCGTATTGGAGCAACTGCCACAGCGAGTAGGCTTGTAGTTGATGATCCTGTGCCGCAGTTCCTTACGCCATGGCGATGCCCATATCTCCGCCAAGGAATTTTGCTTGAGATTGCCCAAGGTGGCTGTGTTGATGACGTTGCATGGGTATATATCTCCATGCGCCGTAATTCTGCCCTTGCCTATCGCCGCCGAGCACATCACCCCGGTGGTTGGTTCCCGGAGGAGCCCGGCCTTATGCAATTCGGCCTGCTGCCATACTGTTACGCCATAGGAAAGCGGCTCTTGTGAACCATTCCGATTCGGCATGAGGGTGCTATCAAGCTCCCATTCCGCGCCCAGTGACTTGGCAAAGTCAGGGTACCGGAAAGCATCTTCAAAATTTTCTCTTTGAACCGTGTTTACCAGACGGACAACGATGCCGCGCTCCACAAGGAGCTTTGCCGCTCTTATGCTCTTGGCAAAAGTTCCCGGCTTGCGGGTCACTCTTTCATGTAATTCCGCGCTCGTTCCATAAACACTGATCTGAACGGCTTCAATGCAATGCTTGGCCAGGCGGTCGGCCATTTTTTCATCGATGTAGTTTCCGTTCGTGAAAAGCTCAAACATAAAGCCGCGTTTTTCGGCTTCCGCGATAATGTCGAGCAGATCTTTTCTCAAAAAGATCTCCCCGCCCGTGAGCACCACTTCCGGGCAGCCTTGTTCCGCAAGTTCATCCAGATATCTACAGACATCTTTGAACGGGACGATATCGTTCTTGCTGAAATCCAGGTAGCAGTGCCGGCACCGCAAATTACACGGGATCAGCAGGTCAATCCACATTCGAAACAGCACGTTCGAAGAAAATGCCTTTCTCCACAGCTTGCCGTTCTTGTTATGTGGCTCCTCCGTAACCATTGCGGCCCGTTCAAGATCAGAGACGTTTTCCCTCCCGGCCAGATCGACGATCCTGCGCTGCCACAAGTCCTCAAGAAACCGTGTAACGTCATGGCTGATCTTTTCCCGCGGCACTCGAAACTTGGCGTGCAGTTCGTCCGTAATCTGAGCGGGCGGCGCGCCTTCCTGCAGGCGCTCCCAGATTTTCTTGCTTACGCCCTGAAAGAGCCAAACCTCACTGAGCTTTTGATTGATAAGACATAGTGAGTCGCCAATCAGCCTTGTACCGATATGCGGTCGAAGCTGAACTTGCGGAGCACTGATTTCAGACATGATGAGACTGCCTCTCGGTTTGAGATTTGCGATATTCCTGGTAAAGCTCTGCGTAGTGGCTTGGCACAGGCGCGCAATGCAGAAGATTACCTGTTTCCAGGTAGGACTGTGCCGGACAACGCTGACAACCTGACCTTAATTCGCAGGTGTGGCATTCCGGCTCCTCGTCAAAGATCTTGCGAAAATTCAGGAACGGCTGTGAATACCAGATTTCAGTCAGTGACTTTTCGCGAATATTACCCAGCTTGAAATCGGTAAGCCACTCGCACGGGCTCACGTTTCCATCGGGAGTAATGGCGCCGCGAACGTAACCTGGACGGCAATTTCCTACTTCCGATCCCTCAGCCATACCGGCGCCGTTTGTTTCCACCAACATCTGCTTGAATTGGTCGTCCGTCAGTATCTGCACAAGGGGCGACTCGTCCCGGTTGGTCTTGGGAATCAATAGGCCGGTTGAGACTTCATGCCGAACTCGTAACTCCTGCATATCATGCTTGAATCGCGGAATGCCATCGTAGTTGTCACGCATGGTGACGTACTTGGCCATAACCGGAATTCTGGCCTCAATCAATAGTTTCAATGCTCGGAGCGTTGATTGATAGGAGCCGGGTCGGCGCGCTAAGGTGTCGTGAACGGTAGGAGTCGCTCCGTAAAAGCTCACCTCTAGCATGCGCAAAAAGGGGCGCATTGACTCCAGCTTCTGGAGTAGAGGCTCATTGATGAGAGAGCCGTTTGTGTTGATCAGGATGGAGAATGCGCGGTCGCAGGCGGCTTGCATGATTTCCGGAGCATCTTTGCGCACGAACACTTCGCCACCAGTGAAGGTTACGGTGTGGCATCCTAACTGTTCCAGTTGCTCCAGGGCGGAACACCACTCTTTGGTGGTCATTTCCGTTTCGGCGCCGGTGTGCGTTGCGTTATAGCAGTGGACACACCGGAAATTACATCGGTAGGTGAGCTCCAGATGCATTTTCTGGATGTATCGCTTTTCCCAATACAGCTGCTCAATCTTTTCGCTGGTACTCAGCGCCTCACGAATTTCGTGTTTTGGCGTCATGCAGACCGATTTCATCGGATCGATGCCGCGCTTAACGTCTGCCGGCATCTCCGCCTCGCCCTGCGCACCGGATGGCTCAACCGCAACGCCTTCCAAGGAAGATTCGGCCCCGGATATCTTGAGGACTCCTAATCGAAAGAGGGTTGTCAAAAATTGCTCAACCTTAGAGGCAATGCTGCCTTTGAGATCTGACGGGTAATCCCTCGAGAACTCCGCAGCGAGATCCTCAGCGGTTCGGTTCCCGTCAATCAGGTCCCATATTCTTGTGCCGGTTTCGTTCAATGCAACAGCTTCGCCTTCACGGTGCAGCAAAGAAAGAGACTCAACACGGCGGTAGGGAATTGGGGCTTTACTGAAAACAGCTTGCATCTCGCGCTCCGGGATAGGAAGAGATGAACGATGAACGCTCGCATCTCCTATCTACCTCAGACGAGCACTTGAAGCAAGCAATTGGTACCAACGTGGTACCAAAATTCTGATCCGGGAGATTCGAGCATTGGCACGAGCGTAGCAGCATCATCCGCTGCTTCCGGATGGCGTGTTTGCAACACCTGTTTGCTGACGGCAAAATCTTGCGTCGGGACTAGAACTTGGCATTCCTGGCAGCACTGCTCGCTGACGAATTTGTCACAAGTTGCCGAATCATCCGGCGCAGGATCCTACTCATGGGTTCATCTCCTTCTCTGGATAACTCTTGGAGCAGCCTGTATTCCTTTTCTCCCAGCCATAAATGCAATTGATAACGTTGTCTATTAAGTATCTTTTTATCAGCCATTCTGGTCACCAATGTTTCCCAAAAATAATACGGATGGTGTCTTGGGGGAATGCTACCTTATCTGAGGCTTCTAGAATGGAGCGCTAAAAAAAATTGCGATGTTGACTTCCCAAAATGGAACGTAGTGGCGTTGTTATGAGCAAAGAGAATGTTTGATCCGCCAACTTCTGTGCCATACTTTTGTAATTCGATCTGCTTTTGCGTGTAGCTTGCTCATCAGCAGGAATTTCCTGCATCCTATGGGCCCGGCTGGCAGACGATCCCTGATTGGCTATGAGCACTTCAGAACCTGTCTCCAACACCTCTGTTTCCTCCGTTCAGCACCCGGTGATCGTTGCCGATAAACCTCGCGTTGCACTGATATACATGCCGTGGGGTGCCGTCGCCCGGGGCGCAATCGCCGTAGCATTGCTTAAGCAGGTCCTCAAGCGCCAGGGCTATCCCTGCGATGTTCACCATCTGAACATACGATTTGCCCAGGAAATCGGCGTTGATCTCTATACCAGGATTTCCGAAGCATCCGCCTTCTTTCCGGAATGGTTTTTCTCTACCGCACTTTTTGGAGAGAAAAGTCTTGGACTGCTCGACAATAATTGGAGCTCCCTAACAGGTTCGCTGGGAACGCGCTTTAAGTCGGAGCTTGCCAAGATGGCGGCCGGCGCGGATGGAATCTGCCAGAAGATTGCCGAAGAAAGCGTACCGCGATTTGTAAATACCTGTCTGGAGGAAATTGACTGGTCACAATACGCGGCTGTGGGTTTTTCCGTCACTTTCGCTCAAACTACCGCGTCGTTGCTTTTGGCGCGGAGAATTCGAGAAAAGCATCCCAGGATAAAGATCATTTTGGGCGGCGCCAGTATGGATTCGGAAATGGGTTTCGAAGTCCTCAAAGATTTCGACTGGATTGATTACGTGGTCCACGGCGAGGCCGAACAAAGCCTCCCCGAATTGTTGGACAATGTCGCTGCTGGCAATCATTTCAAGCTCGTACCCGGAGTTTCGATTCGAAAAGACAAAACTCTGATCGATGGACACCAGAGCGGCCAACCCGTGAAAGATCTGAACGAATCTCCCGCACCCGACTATTCCGATTACGTGAATGCCATGGAGAGGGCCGGGATTCACAAACAGACGCGCATTTCCTTGCCTTTTGAGGCTTCGCGTGGATGTTGGTGGGGTGCTAAACACCACTGCACTTTTTGCGGCCTCAATGGCAGCACGATGGCATTCCGCAAAAAAACTCCGGCACGGGTGTATGAGGAAATACTGAGCATCGCTAAAAACTATGGCTGTCTCACGCTGGATGCGGTAGATAACATCCTGGCCATGGACTACTTCACGGAGCTTCTGCCAAAGCTCGCAGAGGCTAACTTTGACCTGACTCTGTTTTTTGAGGTCAAAGCGAACATGACTCGCAGGCAGGTGGAGTTGCTTCGTGCTGCCGGAATTTCCAAGATCCAACCTGGAATTGAGAGTGTGAGCACCCGCCTGTTGAAGCTGATGAACAAGGGCGTTACTGCCATCCAGAATCTGCAGTTGCTCAAGTGGTGCTACGAGTTCGGCATTTTCCCCGCCTGGAATCTTCTCTATGGCTTCCCCGGAGAGACTGCGGAGGATTACCAGAATTTTGCGCGAATTTTTCGCGCAATTAGCCATCTTTGTCCGCCGACAGGAACGAACACGGTTATCTTCGAGCGCTTTAGCCCGTATTTCTTTGACCGGGAGAAATACTCGCTCGCGCTCGAGGCTTCTCCTTTTTATAAGCTGCTCTTCCCGGAGGAACTGGTAGACCTGGATAAACTTGCGTATTACTTCAATCGCAAAGGCGAAGCTGAACCGGACGAATCGCTGGATTACATCCGCCCGTCCCTTGAGTTCATTGCCCAATGGCAGGAATCCTGGAAACAAAGAAAATGGTTCTGTTACTACGAAAAAGGCCCTGGATTTATAACTATTTACGACAATCGTCCGCTTACCAGCCATAGTAATGCCGCAGGCCGAAGGACGACACTTCGCGGACTAGCCGCTGAGGTCTATCTTTTTTGCGATGAGAGTCGCTCCTTCACTGCCATTCAAGAGATGGTCAACAACGCAGCTGGTAATGGGATGGATAGTGAAAAGACCCGCACTATGCTCAAGCAGCTTGTTGATGCCCAAATGATGTTTGAAGAAGATGGGCGATATCTTTCACTCGCGGTCAGCAAGAAGTCGCAGACAATTGTAAAGTGACAGAGATGCTGCGGTGATGATGGCGCGTGAGAGTTCTTGTCCGGTCACCTGCAACTCAGGAAAACAATCCAACAAAGAGAATTGATGAGGCACCGCTGGAGAGATGGCAGCGCCGCAGTTTACTACAACAATTTACCCTCAAGCACCGATGTACCTCGATTTCACGCACTTAGTGCGCTGCGTATTCCTCTTCGGCTCGCTGCAAATCCAGAGCAACGCGCTCACCGTTGATGAGCACCATGCTGCGGTTGATTAACTCTTGTCCTGTGCAATCGTATTTCTCATAGCAAAGCAAAGTTGCAAATGAAACCACAAACTCCACTGACTGGCTGCCGGACTGGCCAGGCTGGTGTACCGTGGTACTGAAGTCAATGCCATCAAACTGCGGGTTGTCATGGAAATACTTTGTCACCGGCCGCAGGACGTGTGAGATGTGGCTCTCAAACGCCATCGCGGCGATGCGGTATTGCGACGACCCTGCCGGCTGTTCCAGATCGGTATTCATGCTGAGCTGAAGGTAAGCGCCGTTATGGAATGCTATAAAGGATGGCGGGGCATAATCCACAAAACGCGCTTGTTGTTTCAATTCAGAAACCAGCTTCTGCAACGTGGGATCGTAAGTCAACCGCAGCTTGTCCAGTCTGGCTGGGGAGAGGTCGGGCGGTGCGTTCCGGCGTTCTCTGACTGTTCTGGACAATTCGGACTCTGAAACAAGATTTGTGCTGACAAGTGTTCCCGGTTCCACTGGCTCTGTAGTGGTGGATGAAGTCTTGGTTGAATCGCCGTGGCCATGCCGGGCCAGGTAATGATCTCTTACGTCTTCGGGTGCGTCGTCGCCAGTTAGCCAGAGCGTGAACGGCTTGCCGTTCAGATAGATTTCGCTCTCCAGCAAGGCACTCTGTTGCGATTCCGTGTCTTTTGCGTGGACCAGTTTCTCTGCAACCGCCCGCGGAAACAGGATCATCAGGTTTTCCGCGCCCTCTGTATTTACCTTGAGCACTTTGTTACGAACGTGGTGAGAAACTTCGAACGCGTAAGCTTCGAAGGGAACACTGCGGTCGGTGCGGGCCACGGCTGCTTTCAGCAGTGGCAGAACCACGTCCTCATAGGTTTTGCGGGCACGCTGGTTGCCATTGAGCTGGCTGGATGAATATGAAATGTAGTAATTGCCAGAAATCGCCAGAACGGTCTGGCCGTTGAACTGATCGAATCGGATGGATCCCTGCGGCAACTGCTTTTGCCGCGCCTCGTCGATGTCCAGGGCCTGGCTGAAATAAAAAGGATATGGGAAATGGATCGTCGTGGTTTCCGTAGCAATTTGCTGAAGCTGCGCAAAATATTGCTTTTGCAGCCGCTTGGAAACCGGATCGTTCACCTTGCCCAGTGACAACACCTGCGCTGAGCAATAGAGGCCGCCAAGTGTTAGCGCGACAACAAGCATACGAACAAAATATCTATTTCCCATATTTCACTCCTGGAGTCTGGTACGGGGGATCGGCGATGGTACGGATATAGGAAAGCATTGCCTTGATCTCCGCCGGTTTCAACGTTGCACCATACGCCGGCATCTGTGGTGATTTGCCCAGCGCTGGTCCTCCATGGGCGATCATATTGGTAAGATCGGCGTCGGAGATTCGGTTCAACGTTGTGCCATCGGTAAATTGGTGCGGAGCAGGTGAAAGATTATCAAGGTTTGAGACGCGTTCCGGCGTCGATTCAGGATCATGGCAGCGGATGCAGTACTTGTCATTCACCATCTTCCCAACTGTCTGCTCGTAACCCAGAGCAATTTCACGCAGGCTCAGGCTCGCCGCGCCTCCGCCGGATTTCGGCGTCTCCGCGGTTACCTGATAGTCCCCGGGATTGTATCCCAGTTGCGCCACCACTGTGACCTGTCCGCTGGAATCGGTCAATGCCTGCGTCGGCGCGAACTGGATTCCTTCTCCGTGGAGCGTGACCAGCGCGCCTGTGACTGGATTGCCGTCTGCACCGTTAACCTGCAGGACCAGCGGTTGTGGCAGCGGCGAGCCGACCTGCGCAAGTTGCTTGCCGCCGCTGACTTCAACGATCTGAGTTCCGTAAGCTGCGGGCTTGGGCGCTTGCGTCGCCGAATGCCGGCAGCCGGCAATCAGCGCTACGCAAATAAGAAGCAGGAGGGTAAGGCGCTTCATTTGCCGCCTCCTTGTTTTGCTTTCAACGTCATCAGGAATGCGGTGAGATCGCGGGCTTCGTCATCCTTCAGTCCGAAATTCGGCATAAGCGTTCCGGCGCGAAGAGCATTCGGATCTTTCAGCCACTTGTACGTCCACACCGGCGTTAATCGCGTGCCAACGCTGGTTAAAGCAGGTCCCACGTACCCTTTGTCATTTTTGTAGTCAGCAATGTGGCAGGACTGGCAGCCATACTTGGAATAGAAGAGCTGCTTGCCGCGCGCGGCTGAGTCGGCATTGAGGGAATGTGTATCCAGTGTTTGAGAATCAAAGCCCGGCCCCTGATACGCCACGCTGATGTAATCGGCAAGTGTCTTGACTTCTCCGGGACTCAAGTTGAACTTGGGCATGCGGCGGATCAGCGCCGGCCTGAGCGTGTTGGGGTTCTTAAGAAAGTCTTCCAGCCATGCGCGCTGCACTGAGCTTCCTTCCCATGTGAGGTCCGGCGCCATGTCACCACCATTGCCGTTGATGGCGTGGCAGCTCAGGCAGCGGAGATCATCCATCAGCTTGCCGGCGTCGCCGCCGGGATGATAGTTCGAGGGGCGCGCGCCGCTGATGATCAACTCTTTCGGATAAGTTGCAGCACGGTCTGTCTGCGCGAGTAACGCCGTAGCCAGCGCGTCAGTCTGCGCGTCAGTCAGCGTAAACTTCGGCATCTTGAGGCCGGGACCAAAAGAGCGCGGATCGTGGATTTTGGCGGCAATGTAGTCCGGCAGGTTGTGTTTCATGCCCGGTGCAAAGACAACTTGCGCCAGCGCCCGGCTACCGACTCTGGTTAGATCGGGAGCGAAATTCTGCGGCGGGTTCACGCCGTTGATCTGGTGGCAGGCTGCACAGCCGCTCTCAGTGACCAGCTTTTTTCCGCGTGCAACATTGTCCGCGTTGGAAGGCGAAAGATGCACATTCGCCAGCAAGTCATTGTCTTTTTTCGCCAGCAGAAAACTGGAAAGCAGCGCGATCTGCTTGTCATCCATGCGGTAGTGCGGCATGCGCGTGTCAGGGTGATAGGCTGCGGGATTGGCGAGCCAGCGGCGCAGCCAGTCCGGATTCACTTTATTGCCGACTCGCGTTAGCTCTGGACCAAAATTGCCGCCAACAAGATTGCCGGCTTCATTCTGGACCGCGTGGCAGGAAGAGCAGAAGGATGCGCCATACAGCGTAGTTGCTTCCGTCCCGGCATCGGCGCCGGCAGGGGCCGCTGCGGCAACGGGCTTGATCTCAGCTTTCGAGGCGGCAGACGGCGTGCTCTGCGCCATCAGGAAAGCTGAGATGTCCGCCGCATCCTGATCATTGAGCAGGAAGTTCGGCATAGTGGCCGAGGCAGCATACGCCTGAGGGTTCTTGATCCAGGCATAAATCCATTCGCGGCTGGTTTTTTCTGCGATGTGCGTGAGCGGCGGTGGATTATCGCCAGGAGTGAGTTGATTGCCATCGGGCTGAGTAACGTTGTGGCAATGCACGCAGCCCATACTTGAAAGCAGGCTGCGGCCTTCACCAAGTTTTGGTGCGCCTTCAAGCGGGCCAAGATGACATTGTCCGCATCCTGACTCCAGGTATTTTGCCGGAAGCAACGGCTGTTCCCAAGCTTCAGTGGTGTAGTGCGCTTCTTCTACTGACGTTGCCGGGCCTTGTCCGCGATGGCACGTGACGCAGCCGAACTGATCAATCTCGTGGGGAATCGGCGGATGTTTGCGAAATGGCTGTGCCGTCGCGCCCACGAGTGCGCCATTCATGTTGACGTGGCAGCTTTCGCAACGATCGACAACACCCAGCTTGGCAATCCATGTCTGGCGAATGCCGCCATGAAAACTACGCACCAGAGTACCGCTTTGTCGCTCTGCGGCAATCTTTAAATAAGACTTTTGATAATGGCGCCAATCACTGAAATAATTTTTGGCGGGCGCAATGGCCAGCGAGATCAACAGCACCAGACTTACGGCGCCGAAATAAGCCAGCTCTCGCAGTGTGGGGCGACTGCGCAAAGGAGCGGGTTTGTTGTTATCGTCCACTTAGGCTCTCCCTCTTAATAGCTTTGCCACGGCAACACCCAACTCCATCCTGGGCCGCGGAAGAACGTACCCACTACCGTAAGGATTGTCAGTTCAACCAGAAACCAGGACATGATCCAGAAAGAAAGCGGCTTGGAAGCCAGCCAGCGATGAAACAACTTCGGCGACTCCGGCGAAAAACGTGCTGACCATAACATCAGGCCGCCGATGAGGATTGTCGGCACCAGGGCTACGATTACGTCGAAGACCAGAAGGAAAATGCAGAACAGGACAAGCGCGACGCCGACTATCATTAGTCTCCGCTTGCGGTCTCTGGCCCACAAGCTTTCACCTTCAATGTTGATGTTGAAATAAGGAATCACAATGAGCGCACCCACCACCAACCCTGGGACGAGAACTCCCGCGACCATCGGAGGGAAATAGTGCAGAAGTTCCTGGAGTCCCAGAAAATACCAGGGCGCTTTGGCTGGGTTGGGCGTGTGCATTGGATCGGCAATGCCTTCCAGCGGTGCGTTCGCGATCAATGAAATCCACACCAGCAGCACGAAGGCAACTTCCAGGGCAATAATGAATCGTGCCAGCGCCGTGGGATAAGTCATGACCCGGCCGTCGTCCTGCGTCTTTACGTACGGAGAAGTGCGGCGCAGGATGAAAGCAATACGCCGTGGGTTCTTGCGCACGTCAGACTGCACTTCAGCCTGCATCTTCACATCTGTTTGCAGCTTGGGTCCTTCGGTCATAAGTTCTTCTTTTCCGGAACGTAGAGGCCGCCATCTTTGCGAATGCGCCAGAAGTGAACGCCGACCAGAAGAATTGCCGCCAGCGGCAGGATCACGCAGTGGAGCACGTAAAAGCGTAGCAGGGCATTGGCATTTACTTCATTTCCGCCCAGCATCAGGAAGCGAATCTGTTTTCCCATCAACGGAACGGCCTTTGCTATGTTGGAACCGACCGTGACAGCCCAAAACGCCAACTGGTCCCAGGGTAGGAGATAGCCGGTGTAACTGAGCAGCAGAGTGATGAGCAGAAGGAACACGCCAATCACCCAGTTGAATTGCCGCGGCGGACGATATGCCCCGCGATAAAACACTTTGAACATGTGCGCGAACACCAGAAACACCATCGCGTGGGCCGACCACCGATGCAGGTTGCGCAAAAAGACGCCAGAGGCAACGACAAATTGCAGGTCCTTCATGTCCGCATACGCCTGCGGCACAGATGGGTGGTAATAAAACATCAGCAGAATGCCGGTGGCAATCAGGATGAAGAACGTACTCAGCGTGAGCGCTCCCAGATACCATGTGGGACTGAATTCCAGAGCGCGTGAACGGACTTTTACCGAGAACAGATGAAGAAAGATATTCTGCTGGACGGCCTGGGAGCGATGCAGATTGCTTGATCCGCTGCCGCTGCGAAATATCGTCCGCCAGACTTCCGTATTCCTGATCCGCTCGAACTCTTCTTTGACTGTTATGGCCATGCTTATACCTTCACGTATTCCGGTTCTTTCAACGTGGTTGAACGATCGACCATCAGGTTGCCATCTTCCGCCAGCCAGACCTTTAGCCAGGGGAGAGGTTGCGGCGCAGGGCCAGCCACTTTTACGCCATCACGGTTGAAGCGGCTGCCATGGCAGGGGCACGCAATCAAATCAAGCTCAGGCTTCCATGCTGTAAGGCAGCCCAGATGCGTGCAGATTGCGCCTAGAGCGTAAAAGCCTTTGGCGCCGTTGATCAGGTAAATTCCGCTCTGCGCATCCAGCGTTACGGTACCCGCGGGGAACTGGTCCGGCTTGCCCGCCTTGATGATGGGAGCGGATTCAAACAACACATTCGGCGAGAAATATTCGTAGGAAAACAAACCTGTGCCGGCAGCCGCCACAATCAGTGATCCCATGCCGACCTTGGCAAAGAACTCCCGGCGGCTGCTGTCCTTGCAACCGCAGTCCTTGGCGATCTCGCCGGTCGTTTGCTCCTGTGTTTTCACGTTGCTCATTTGCTGCTCCTCAAATCAAATGACTGTATTGGGATCAGCCCGGTGCTCTCGGCTGACCTGAAGTGGAATGCTTCCATGGTGATTTCCTTGACCGGACAGCGCATCGCGCATAGCCCGCAGCGGATGCAGCGTGTCTCGTCTTTTACCATCACTGCTCCGGAAAGGGTTCCCATTGCCAGTTCCTGTGGTTTTACCCCGCGCAATTCGACCTCATAGGCGCTTTCGTTTTGTTCCAAGTGAGCGAGCACGGGCTCGGGAAACTCGAAGTTTTCCAGCGGCACAAGCTCAAGGCACTGCTCGGGACAAACATCAACGCAGCCGCCGCAGAGAACGCATTCGCTGCCATCGACCTCAGTTCCTTCAAAAACGGTATTGACCCAACAGTGCAGGCAGCGTTGCGCTTCTTCAATGGCAGTCTGTTCATCGAAGCCAATTTCCACCTCTGTAACGCCGGTGCGCCGTTCCAGCGGCAGCATGGGAACAGACTTGCGCGCGATCTCCATGTAGTTGGTGATCATCTGGTGCATGTCAAAGACTTCAACTTCTAGAATGGGATCGGCATGCTTTTGTCCGCGCAGAAATTCGTCAATGCCAACGGCAGCACGCTTGCCGTCCGCCACGCTATCGATGATCAGGCGTGGGCCAAAAACGCAGTCACCACCGGCAAAGATGCCGGGGACCGAGGTCATCAGGTTGCTGCGGTCCACGGAAATCAGGCCGCGCGATGACAACTCAATCTTGCTTTCCTTGCCGAGAAAATCCAGGTTGGGAGTTTGGCCGATAGCCATGATCACCGTGTCACATTCCACAAGTGATTCGCTTCCGGCGGCAAACTGCGGACTGAATCTTCCGTTCTCGTCGAACACACGGCTGGTGCGTACGGTTTCAAGAGCGGTAACGCGGCCATTTTGGCCAATGACCTTGTTAGGTCCGAAGCCAGCGTGGATGATCACGCCTTCAGTTTCAGCTTCTTCCACTTCTTCCAGCGCGGCAGGAATTTCGTCGCGGCGCTCAATACAGACAATGTGAACTTCGCTTGCGCCCATGCGTAGCGCGGAAAGAGAAATGTCGACCATTTCATGTGAAGCTACGGCGCTGATGTTCTTGGACCACTCTTCAGTCGGAATCTCATGCTGGCGTACCACTTCGCGCGCGGCGGAACGCGCCACGTCCATGGCGACATTGCCGCCGCCAATCACTACAACTTTCTTGCCGATGGTGAATTTGTAGCCGAGGTTCACGTTCAGAAGAAAGTCAATGCCTTTATAGACGCCATCCAGATCGACGCCGGGAATGGAAAGATCGCGGCTGCGGTGCGCGCCCACGGCGATGAGCACAGCATCGAAGCCCTGCGAGCGGAGGTCTTCCACAGAAAAATCTTTGCCGGCGCGCTGGTTCAATTTGAGCGTGACGTCACCTGTCTCCAGGATCTCCCGCACCTGAGCTTCAACCACGTCGCGAGGCAGGCGATACTCAGGAATTCCCAGATAGAGCATGCCGCCCGGGACAGCAGCAGCCTCAAAGATGGTGACGGAGTATCCCATCAAGGCCAGATCGTGCGCTGCGGAAAGGCCGACCGGGCCGGCACCGATGATCGCAACCTTGTATGGCAGAGCTGGCTGTTTCTCAACGGGTGAAGGCTTGAAGTTTTTGGATTCCGGCCCATGACGCTCGGTGAGAAAGCGCTTGAGCGCGCGAATCTGAATGGGCTTATCGATTTCGCCGCGGCGGCAGGCGCTCTCACAAGGATGCGCGCATACCCTTCCGCAGATACTGGCCAGGGGATTGGGATCGCGGGCGAAGCGGTAGGCTTCTTCAAACCTGCCTTCCGCAATCAGCGCCACGTACCGCCCGGCATTGGTGTGGGCCGGGCAGGCCATCATGCAGGGAAAGTTGGTGTTGAGCCAGTCCCTGTCTACCGTTTTGTTTTGAAAACGCTTCTGCATGACGTCTTAAGCCCCCGCGCTTGGGTTTAGCGGGACGGCCAAAGCCGCCCCGCACACGTCTCTTACTGCAGTGTGAAATCGGCTGATGTATCGCCGGTTACGGTTATTTTCTTGGACGAAATCTTTTTGCCTTCATGCCACGCGTTGACAGTGTACTGCCCGTCCGGGACATTGGCGATGGTGTAAGCGCCGTTCGCATCGGTCTCGGCAAAGTAGGGAGTCGGAGAAACAATGATGTAGCCGGCCATTTCAGGGTGAACGTTGCAGAGCAGCGTTACCACGCCGGGATCGTTGAACTTGAATCCCTTCTTTTGTCCCTGCGGCCAGGTTCCCATGTTGTGTGTCTTCTTCTTGTCGCCGGAAATCGATGGCCAGAAGACATTGTGTTGAACCTTGTCACTGTTCAGGAACTCTACGGTTGTCCCTAGTTGAATGACCATTACATGAGGTTGGAAGCTGAGCCCCTTCTGGTCCATGGTGACGGGTTTGTCCGTGGTGACTGGCACCGGAGCAGCCGATTCCAGATAGACCACCGATTTTCCCGGGGCGACCTTTCCCTTGAGGCTACCGGCAAAGCTCATCTGAGTGGCTGCGAGGGCGAGAATTGAGACTAACAATATGTATTTCGTTTTCATGAGTGCATCCTCTCCAAAGTATTTAGTACACCCATTCCAGAGCCACCACGGCCGTGTTGGTGCGGAACGGCTCAATCGACGATGGAAGTCCGGTAATGGGATTGGTGATGATAGTTACGCTCTGTTGCGGGCGGAACTGGTATTCAAATGAAGCTTTGATGTTGGCATGAATCAGGAACTGTATGCCAGGAGTGAATCGGTTCCGCGTTGTGTGGAATGTAAGAGGCGCCGCCCCGGCAAGACTGTTGAGCTTATCTTCACCTGAGTTAACCGCATCCCAGCGCATGATCGCCATCAGCCAGGGATGAATCAGGTAATCAGCCTGGACAAAGCCCCCGGTAAAGCTTGCCGGCTGGCCGTGAAGGAATCCCGTAGCAGTGGGTGTGGTGGGATCCAGTGGCAATGGAACCGGAGTGCCCGTGGAGTCGATGGGTAACTCATTCGTGTCGTGCCCGTACATGAAGAGGCCGTAAAGGTTGAAGGCGCGATAGTTAAAGCTGAAATCGGCGCCTGTGCGATAAAACGGTTCTCTCACGGTCAGCACCGCAGGATCACCAAGCAGCGTTTCACCGCTGAACCGCTGTACTGAGCGGCCATAAAAGTAATAGCTGCCCAGGTTGATGTAGGTATGGTCGCGCGGGCCGGATGCTCCGGCAGCTTGTACGGCATTGCGGCTGGCCGGATCGCGTTCCAGATTGAAGCGATACGAAACGCGAGCATAAATATCTTTGAAGTTGGAATCAGACGCGAATCCGGCCGGTGAAGGGACAAAGTCGCTGTTGTTGGACGCCTGGTTGAGCCCGCTGGTATTCTGATCAATAAAGGCGATTGAGTAGTGGTAGCCGCCATATTGGTGGCCTCCACTAAACTCTACTCCGTTCATTGCGTCGGCCATCGTTAGCTGGTTGTTAACGTTCTTCTGTGAGAATGCCGGATTCTGGTTCCCGATGTTGGCCTGATCAAAGATGTCATAACCACTAATATTAATGTTCCTGGCCTGGCTGAAGGGTAGATCCAGTTCGAATCGTCCCACGCGCAAGCTGAGCGAATCTTTCTTCATCTTAAGCAGCCGGCCAATATTCACGAATTTGAGGTAACCATCGCCTAGGCCGCCGGCTGTGTTGTCACCGCCGACGTTCATGTCAGAATCCACCCAGAAGGCGATATCGCTGCCAAAGTTACCGGCGGTGAATATGCTGAACAGTCCGGAGCTGAAATCCGTCTTCGGAATAAATGGTGCGACCGTGCCGGGAGGAACAAGCGCGTCAAACTTGCCTCGATTGCCGCTGGTCTTCTGAAAGAATGTATTCATCCTCAGGCCGATCGGAGGCAAGCCGGGGATTGTGCCCGGCCAAATGGCC
The DNA here is from genome assembly GCA_020072645.1 of Terriglobia bacterium. Taxonomy (NCBI): domain Bacteria; kingdom Pseudomonadati; phylum Acidobacteriota; class Terriglobia; species Terriglobia bacterium. The sequence continues at coordinate 17,565 of JAIQGK010000033.1, read as the reverse complement.
TTGGGAAAAAGATCTTTTTGTGCAGGCGCGCCCAGCAGAACCGGAGGAACCTTCAAAAAACCTTCATCATCGGTTGGGAACTTAAAACCGGCATCTTTAAAGGCTTTGCCAAAATCATTTAGCTTAGGAAAGTCAGAATGGCAGGTAGCGCATGAAGTCTGGTATTGGCGAGCAAAAGCGGGAATCGCATGGCTCACTGCAGGAAAGGCGAGAACAAACAACAGGCAGATGCACCCTAAACGATATAGATTGCTGATCGATTTCATCATGGAAGCTCCTTGCTGATTTAGGTACGCTCCAACCGGAATTAACATCTCCGCCGATCACACGCACGTTGTGATACTTGCGACCGTGGGCGCAATATTACGTAAAAGTGGGAATTGCGCGTGTGACGTAGATCACGCTTGCGGTGTGGGATCCCGATATGTCGCGTTAAGAGCTACCAGCGCGTGAATCAGTAAAAATAATGGGTTTCGGCAAGTGGATTCTTCCGCAAACGCGAAAGTGTCAGGGGGCAGCCCAGACTTATGGGTGCTTGTACCGCCGGAGTTTATGAGACTCTGCCAACCATGGCGGTTGGAAGCTATCTCTTTTTAGCGCCGCAGACATTAGGGCTTAAGCGCATGCCAATTGCCGAAGCCGCTGCGATTGTGGCAGCAGCCCAAGGCAGAGGCGATCTGGGGGAGTTCTGAATAGCAATACAGATATCGACTAGTAACGAGATTCGTGGACGATACCGACATTAAGAAATCGCGCGAGGGGCCGCCGGTCTATAGGCTGCTCCAGAAATGCTATTTGCATCACCCGCGCGAACTTAATGCATGTGGCTTGCGATCCCGCATCTCCTGGTTGCTCTGTGTGTGGAACAAATCAGCGTCTGTTTGGCGAAGACGCTTCAGCAGGTCTTCCCATAGCGCGTCCAGAATCGGTATCTTTGCCAACTCATGTTTGGCCGTGAGCGCGTGCTCCGGAGCAATGGCATGCGGAGTGTAGCCGGTGACCTGCGCCGCTGACGCAACCGAGATGTTGCGCTGGCATACCCCTTCCAGCAGCATCATGCGAAACAGCGCAGATTGAATGCTGGGACCGCTGGTGATAGCGCCGTGATTGGGCAACAGCACCACCGGCTTCTTGCCCAGCGCCTGAGCAAATGGACGCACGCGATCTTCTGATTGCGCCAGGCCGGTGAAATCTTCGTCCACAATTGCGATGTCATCCGCCAGCAGGCAACTCTCCTGATCAAATGTCTGCGGCAACTTGCGGAAGGTGGTCCACGTCACCGTGTTGGGCGGATGTGTATGCGCCACAGCAGTGATGTGCGGGTTGTAGCGATGAATTACCCCATGAAGATGGATCGTCTCATTCACGTAGGGTTTAATCGAAGGATCGTGCTCCAGAACGTTGCCATTGAAATCCATAATGAGGACGTCGGCCGGCGTCATGGTGGCGAAGGATGGCCCAAAACGGTTTACCAGCATCCGATTTTCACCCGCGGTGATGCTGAGATGTCCGGCGTTACCCACACTCAGGCCAAAGCGGAATAACAGCCGCGCGGCGCAGCAGAGATCAAACTTCAATCCATCCAAACTCATCAGTTTCCTCCAACACGCTCTCTGTGAGAGCGGCCTCACCCATTGCTGCCAATCACTTATTTGTCTTCGTCCAGATACTTCACAAGATGCATGTAGTCTTCCCGAGCGGGCAGGAAAAAATCCAGGTTCATGACCGGTTCAGTGCCCAGCGGTTCAATATAGTGGACCACCCCTGCAGGAATAACCAGAAAACACCCTGGGCCTACCTCATGCCCAACATCGCCCACATGATAAATGGCGCGTCCGCTCACAATGTATGCCATCTGTTCAAACGTGTGGCTATGCGGATTTAACTTCATGCCGGGATGGCATTCGTTCATCACCATCATCATGTCTTTCCACTTGAAGCCCTTCCGGCTGATTCCTGCGCGCACTACTTCAGAAGGGATGTTCTCCCAGTTGTAAGCCTTGCCGCTCGATTTCTGCTCTGTGGTTTTGGCGATACTCATCTGGTCATGCTCCTTTCCTGGCCGGCAGGCGGCGCTCGGCGGCTTCTTCCAGGCCCAGCAGCGCCTCCGCGTTCTTCTTGATCATGAACTCGATTTCATGCTCTTTGATTCCGATGTCCAACAGCTTCTCCACGGTATAGCGCAGTCCCTCCACTGGCAGCGGATTGTTTTTCTGTCCAAGGTCGGATCCCAGAAGCGTGCGCTCCGGTCCTACCAGTTCGATCCATCGCTTCAGCCGGTCAAAGTCCCAGAAATGGAACGTCGATTCCGGATGGTACATGCACATGGAGTGCTCAATGTAAGCGCCCAGCCGGACAAACTCCTGCACTTCCTCTTCACTGGCATCGACCACAAAATCCGGATGATTGATAATCATGCGACGCACACCCACTTCTTTGGCTCCGCGCAGCAGCGCCAGCGCCTCAGGAACGGAAACATGTCCAGTGGATAGAATTGCGTCAGCTTCGGCAATCAACTCCAGAATCAGCCGCGCCTGGGGGAGAAGCTCGCCTTTTTCGTCCAGAACCTTGACGGGAATATCCGGGAGTTCTCGGCCCACTTGCGAAGGAAACTTCATGTGCGGCTGCGCTTCATGGTGCTTAATGTGGTTTATGGATGAGATCGTGGGAAACCACACGATCTTGCCGCCCATGCGGAGAGTCATATCGACAATATAAGGATTCAGCCCGCCGACATAGCTGTTGAGGACCACGCCACCAAAAACCTGAGTAGGAATGTCCTTGAGGTCATGGTTCTTCATTGGCACCAGCTCCGGCGCGGTGGTGTGGTGATGGCTCTTGATCACGATGGCGCGCATCCCGGCTTGCGCCGCCTGCTGCGCTGCTTCCACGGCATCGATGCGCCGGGGAAAGAGTGACGGCGAAGGATGGATGTGCAGATCGATTGAGCCTTGTAAGAGTCGTGCAACCGCGTCCATGGTTCCTCCTGGTTTACAAAAACAAAAGACTACTTACCAGCCGAAGCCGGGCAAGCCCGCATCTTGCGATCCCCAGGGCTCCAGATTTCCTGCGCCGCGTTCTGCGCCTGCAGCGAGCTTTCGGTAATTGCGATCAAAATAGAGCAGCGGGTCCGGCGATTTGTCCTTAAGTTCGCATTGCAGCACCCGTCCCACAAAAATCACGTGGTCAGCCACCGGCAATGACTGTTCCACCTGACACAAAAACCAGCCGAGGGCATTTGCCAACACCGGAATTTGCTTGTCCGATGTTGGTGAATACTGCACATCCTGAAAGTGCGAACCGCGGGAGGCAAACTGTTCGGCGTATCTGCGACCTGCGTGTGGCAGCAAGTGCACGGCAAATGCGCCTGTTTCCGCCACGCCCTGGGCCGTGCGTGAAGCCGCTGTCAGTGAAACAAGCAGCATTGGCGGCGTGGCTGAAACCGAGCAAACGGCTGTGGCCGTCAAACCCACCGGCTCCCCGTCCAGCGAACTCGTAATAATGGTCACACCTGAGGCTAGATGCCGGATTACATCGCGAAATGCCGCGGCCTCCGCGCTTGCGCCCGGCACCGAAGGTGTGACTTTGGCCTCAGGCCGTGACATGATTCTTTTCCTGCGTAGCTTCACTCTTCTGTTGCTCGCGCTTGTCCCACTCGGCGGTGCGCTTGGAAAAATCCCATACCCGCTGCTTGAGTTCCTGCTGTCGCGGATAGTTCTGGTAGCGCAGCATGGCCAGCCGCCACGGATCGCCGGAAAAATAGCGTTCATAAAGTGTCTGTCGTCCGGCAAAAGAGGAGCAGGAAAGGTCCCAGGCAATGCGGAAGAGTTCAATGCGTTTGTCCGCAGGGATGGTTGCGCCCTGGTAGTAGCGCTCCACGTCCCCAGCGCGTTCGCTCGAAAGTTCTTCATGGCTCGGCACCATTACCAGGCCGCTTGCTCCCAGGATCTGAATGATCTCCACCAGCCGTGGATAAAGCTGCGGAAACAGCGTGCGCACGGTGAGCAGCGATTGCTCATTCGGCAACACGGTACCGTTTGGACCGGGCACGCAGTCAACTTCTGACGCGCGAATGCAGCTCCGCACCAACTCCACTGTGTTGATCATTTCATGGATGTGGTTCTGCACATGCTGAAATCCGCCGATACCCACAGCGTCTGCCATATTCAAGGCCACGCCGAGCAAAAACTCTGCTTTAGCCAGGTTCTTGGTGGCGAATTGATGCATGATCTGGTTCATGGTGCCGGTTTCGGCGAACATGCCGTTGCCGAGCTTGGGCTCCTGATAAATGAAGACGCGTTCCCACGGAACCAGCACATTGTCAAAAATGGCGACGCAGTCCATCTCGTCAAGACGCGCAGAGAATGGGTAATCCTGGACACGGCCGCCGAGCGGGGTGATGGCCGGACGGCAAATGAAACGCAGCCCCTGGGTTGCGACTGGAATAGAGAACGCAAAGGCATATGGCTTTGCATCATCCGAGAGTTGTAGAAACGTTGAAGGAAAGACGGCAATATCGTTGGAAAATGGCGCCAGAGTCGCGATCATGCGGGCACCGTGAATTACGATTCCCGCGTCCGTTTCCTTCACAATCGCCGCTGCCGTATTCTGCTGGTGCACCGGCTTGGAACGATCCGTTTGTGGATTGATCAGCGTGTGCGTCAGCGCCAGATCGTTCTTGCGCAAGTGTTCGTAATAGTTGCGAATATTCCTGCCAAACCGCTCGCCGCCGCGTGCGAAGTAGTCCTGCGCGGAACCCAGGCCGGTCATATGGACGTTCATGAAATCCGGGCTGCGCCCCATCATGCCGCCAGTCCAGTCCATCCACACCTTGACCATTTCACGGCGACGCACCAGGTCAGCTTGCGAACGCGGCTCTATATAGGAAAGCCCTGTGCGCTCTCCATCCGGAGTGATGTAAGTGAGCTTCTCCTGAAGCTGAGGATCGTGCTGCATGTCATACAGCTCGGCAATAGATTCGGCCACCGGCCTGAAGCGTGGATCGAGCGTGACATCGCGGACCTGTTCTCCATCGATCCATATTTCGCGATCATCGCGGAGCGAATCCAGATACAGCCGGCCGGTTCGAATCATGCTTTGCCCTCTCGAATGTTTTCTGCTTAGTCTGGGACGCGGAATGTCATGATTCCGTATCCCATCATCCCAAACGGATAATAAAATTTGCGCTCCATCCGCGCGAGTGGCGGCAGGGCGGCGCGCATCGCCATCCATTGCACCACTTCCACTGAGTGCTCTCCGCCCAGGCGGGCAAAATCCGCCATGGTGTAAGAGTTCAACTCTTGCGGAGATTTCTCAATCAGATCCATAAATTTGCGGTCCCACTCGGCTGTTACTCGTCCGCAATTTGGGCCGGTAAGCTGGTGCGAGAGTCCTCCGGTGCCGAACACCACAACGCGCTGATCGCCGGGAAAACTTTGAACGGCCCGGCCCACAGCCTCGCCCATTTGCCAGCAACGTTGCGGCGAGGGCAGCGGTTCCATCACGACGTTGATCGTCAGCGGCACCACCGGGATCTTCCATCCATCGTCCAGCAGCGGCATGGGAGAAAGAAATCCGTGATCAAGCGACATGCGATGCGAAGCAGTGATGTCAAATCCATCGGCCACCATGCTCGTAGCGATGTGCGCTGCGAGTTCTTTGTGGCCGGGAATAGGAGGAAACGCGCGTGCGCCAAGTCCTTCATCGGGAATGTCATATTGTTCAGCCAGGCCGATGCTGAAGGTAGGCCATGCGTCGTAGAAATATTGATCGACATGGTCGTTGTAGATCACCACCAGCACATCCGGCTTCTGCGACGCCAGCCATTGCTGCGATTTTTCAAAGGCGGCAAACAGGGGCTTCC
>JAIQGK010000033.1:0-11690 GCA_020072645.1 Terriglobia bacterium | reverse complement strand
CAGGCGCTTCCATCCCACATCATTGGTCATTCCATGATCGTAGGCATGCGCGATTGACGGCGCGTGGGAACAAGCCATTCCGGCAACAATTTTCGCCATCCGCCATCTCCTTTCTGTTATTCCAAGCCAAGCGCGAATGCTTTGTTCTGCTCTGCCTGTCGCTTAAGAAAATCCACAAATTCCTGCTTGCTCATGCCGCGCATGGCGCCTTCCAACTCCAGAAATTCAATATTGCTGGCCGCGCCGAGTTTGGTCAGCACGTAGATGCTTACGCCGGCCTCAGCCAGTGCGCGCCATTCGAGATGGAGAAGCATTTCGCGCTCTCGAGTGGTCAGCTTATAGCCGCTCGCGTACGTCTCCGGGGCAGCGCGGAATTGCTGCCGTTTGGCTTCGTCCCGCAGTTCGTAACAGGCGCGACTCAGTTCGTATAAGCTCATAACATTCCTTGCTATGCTTCCGTCTTCGGCGACGGATATTTATGCCGTTGCACTCTTTACCGCAGCGACATCACGTCCGCGGCCCAGATCGCGCGACAACCGCTGTGCTGCATTTTTTAATGCCTGTGCCAAGCCGGAATCCGGATCGGCCGGCACTGAAGATAGAGTGCCGACAAACGCAATGGTTCCAGCAATTAATTCATGATCGAAGACTGGCGCGGCCACAGCGCGAATACCTTCAGCCACTCTGGAGTTCACAAAGACGCCGTTTTTTTGCGCATCAGACATCCCTCGTTCTATCTCCCGGCGCTGGCCTTCAGAAAAATGTGTTAGCAGTTGATGAACACGCTGGCGGTCTGGATGAAAAGCTAAATAAAGATGGCCCTGGGCGGAATCGAGCGGCAACATCGCGCCCAGCCGGATGTGCAGTTGCACCAGCTTTGACTGAGGTTCCCGCACACGCACAACAACGGGACAATCCCCTGACCACAGGCTCAATACGGCCGTCTCCTGCGCTTCTTCAGCCAGTTGAGAAAGATAATTCTCAGCCAGTTCCACGATCTGCACGCCGCCAACTGCCGCCGCGCCAAGCTGGATCAACAAAGGACCCAGGGCATATGCGCCTTCGCCTTCAGAGCGCAGAAAGCCTGCATGTGAGAGCGAAGCCAGATAACGGTGAGCGGTGGAGCGCCGCAGGTGCAGCGTAGAGGCGAGTTCTCGAACTTTCATCTGGCGTCCGTTGCCCGCGAAAACTTCCAATACGCGTGCCAGCCGGTCAATGACTTGAATCGTAGAACCCCGTCCAATCACGGTCTTTTTAGCGTGCTTTCGGGTTGGTAGTGACTTTGGAGCCATGATCAATTTGCGAGATGCTGCCCGCATTGTGGGACAACCGAATGTTATTTACTCGCTCTTCAAGATGTCAAGCCCCGACCAGACTTTAGGGATTCGTTAGCTTTTGCGAAGTTCAAGGAAGTTCTTTCTCCGCAGCAGACGACTTTTGGAACAACCCGTATGCGGTACAATAACTCTCATTTTGACGAACATGCCAAGTTCCGCTGCCCAACTACGCGAGAAGCTGAATGCGCGCGCCGCGATAGGAACGTTTGTAAAAATTGGTCGCCGTGAGGTCATTGAGATTCTGGCACTTGCCGGATTGGACTTTGCCATCTGCGACATGGAACACTCTCAAATTACCGAACAGGAAGCAGGAAATCTGATCACCGCGGGACGCGCGTGTGATCTGCCCGTGATTGTGCGCGTCGCGCATTTTGATTCTGGCCAGATGAATCGATTGCTGGAGGCAGGCGCAGCAGGAATTCAATTCCCACAAGTGCAGACCAGGGAGCAGGTGTCGGCGTTTCGCTCCGCATGCAAGTATCCTCCAGAGGGTTCGCGCAGTCTTAGCTTGGCCCAGCCTGCGGCCGGTTATGGAACAGAGCCGCTTACGGAGTATATTCAGCGCAGCAACCGAGAAGTTCTGCTCGTGGGACAACTCGAGAGCAAAGATCTGGAAAGGCCTCTGAAGGACTTGATAACGGGGCTGGATATCGCATTCATCGGTTCTCTTGATTTGACGGTCGACATGGGCGCGCCAGGTAAGCTCGATGATCCAGCGGTGCAGCAACGTATTCACGAAATTGAAGAAGCCGCCGACGTTGCCAACGTTCGTCTGGGGATCTACGCTGACTCGCCTGCGCGCGCTGCTCAAGCCGCCGCAGCGGGCTATAGGATGATTGCACTCTCTTCAGACCTGGGAGCTTTAGCGGGATCTGTGAAAAGCTGGGTCAAGCAACTAGCAGAAATCTCAGCGAGTGCGAATAAAACATAAGGTATGGACTTCTCCATTGATCTGGGAAAAATCCGGCTGAAGAATCCTCTGATCTGCGCGTCCAGCGAAATCACCATGACCGCTGACGGTATCCGCGCCGCCATCGATGCGGGAGCCGGTGCGGTGATTGCAAAATCAGTGAACGAATTGCCTGAAGCAGCGGCGCAGCTATCAAAGGCCGATTACGTTCTGCTCGATGACGATTGGCGCGTCATCCCCTGGGACTCACCACGACGGCGGAATGCATCATTATTTTGCCGCTCCGGTCTCGCGCAGATGCCGCTTGAACAATGGCTGGCTATGCTTGTGGAGCTGGACGGTTACGCAAAACAGAAGCAGAGCATTGTCGTAGGCAGCATAACAGTCGCTCAACCCGGTCCCGCTGCGGAGATAGCAGGAAAAATGGAAGCGGCCGGGCTGCGTTGGGTCGAATTGAATCTAGGCGCCCCGCATGGACGCGAAGCCTCTGCTGTTCGCCAGGTTACCGCGCAAGATGCGGTGCGCAACTATGTCCGGACGGTGCGGCGCGCGGTTTCCATTCCACTCGCGGTCAAGCTTACCGCGCAGGCGGATGATCCGCTGGCTCTGGCGGCAATCGCGATGGAAGAAGGCGCTAACATGCTGGTGCTGACCGGGCGCATACAAGGCTTCATGCCCGATATCGAAACGCAAAAACCCATTCTCGGCTCATGGGGCGCGATCGGTGGAGGCTGGGCACTGCCCGCAAGTCTCTACTGGGTCAGCAAATGTTGGCGAAGCGTCTCAAAAGAAGTTCCCATCATCGGCACCAATGGCGCGCGCACGGCGGAAGATGTTGTACGGTTTCTATTGAGTGGAGCGCGAGCCGTGGAACTGGCGAGCGCCGCTATCATCAACGGCCTGCAAATTTTTCCTGAGATCATTACCGGCATCCGTAGCTATTGTGAGCGCAAACACATTCTGCAGCTTCAGGAACTCATCGGCAAAGCTGCTGATTGCGGTTTGGCATATAGTGAAATACCCGCTAAAACGAATCAGCGCTTCCCGTGGGATGTCTGAAATCAACCACCCCCAGTGTCGCCGCTGAGCCGGAGTGACGCGCGATAAGGAGGGATATGAGAGGGAATGTGAACTTCTTGAGGGAGATCTACTTCCTGATTTAAACGCGGTGTGATTTTTGTCACATGCCGGCGAGCGCCTCCTATGAAAACATGGGTTTCATATCATCTATGAACTCTAAATCCAGTCGCTCGAATACATTGCAGTTGATTCTCGGCACAGGCGCGTTCGCACTTTGTTTTGCTGTTTTTGGCTCGGTTTCCGCCATGATGCCGGTGCTCAAAAAGACGTTCCACCTTGCGCCTGTGCAGGCCAGCATCGCCATGGCAATTCCGGTTTTGCTGGGCAGCCTGGGACGGATTCCGCTGGGTCTTCTCACCGATCGTATGGGAGGACGAAAGGTCTTTACCTGGACCATGATCGTGTCCGTAATAGCGGCGGTATTGATGGGCAAGGTTGAAAGTTATCCGCAACTGCTTTTGTTCGGCTTCTTTACTGGAATCGCGCTGGCCAGTTTTTCAGTCGGAGTGGCTTTTGTCAGCGGATGGTATCCCCCGGAAAAACAGGGATTTGCTCTTGGCGTTTACGGCGCCGGCAACGTTGGACAATCCCTGGCCGCTTTCGGAGCGCCACTATTATTCATACACCTGGGTTTCCGCAATACGTTTTGGACCTTCGCAGGATTGCTGGCCGTGTGGACCGTAATCTTTTTCTCGTTTGCCAAAGATGCGCCGCGCACTGCGCCACCCAAGTCGCTCAGGCAGATGGTCCGGCCTTTGCGCGAAGGTATGAGCTGGGTGCTGAGTTTTTTTTACTTCCTCACTTTCGGCGGTTTTGTGGCCATGAGTATTTATCTGCCTATGTTCCTCACGGAGCTTTTTAAGCTGACGCCGCAGGACGCAGGCATGAGGACTGCGGGGTTTGTTCTGTTGGCTACCGTCATGCGGCCCGTAGGAGGATGGCTCTCCGATAAGATCGGCGGCTTGACGATCCTGATCGGGATTTTCCCTTTTGTCACCGCAATGGCCTTGTTGCTGACCTTTCAGACAATGGTACCGTTCACCCTCGGGGCCTTGGGGATGGCCGTCGCTATTGGCCTGGGCAATGGCGCGGTGTTCAAGCTGGTCCCTCAATATTTCCCGCAGTCGGTGGGCGCCGTTACCGGTCTGGTGGGCGCAATGGGAGGACTGGGTGGATTCTTTCCTCCGCTGGCGCTGGGCCTCATTCGGCAGCAGACGGGTTCATTTATATGGGGGTTCGTGCTGCTGGGCTGCTTCGCACTGATTTGCCTGCTGGTGGCAAAGCTAACTGCGCAGGGCCGCTTCCAAAAGCATATCGCAACCGTGGCCTAGGCGCACGAATGAAATCAGGCCATCGCACCTCGACATTCTATTATCGTTAGACGATATACTTTTGGGAGTGAAGAGGTTGATGCATGAACTCGGCTGAACGCCCTAATCCATTCTTAAAGGCATCAATGACGAACCGACGAGACGTGATTCACGCGACGTTCTGGGGGCTGGGTGTGGCCGCAGTGCTGCTGGTGGCTATCTTCATTGGAAGCAATTCACTGAAGCATTATGACGCGGCTCTTGTGCCGTACACCGGCGCTTGCGTGTTCTCGGCCTTTGGCATCGGATACCGTTTTGCCATGTGGCTGCGGCGTCCACCAACGCGCAAATACTGGTTTCGCGGCTGGCAAATCTTTTTTCGTCCTTCAAAACTGGCGCGCAATGTTGTCCGGCTGGCGCAAGTGTTCTTCTCCGATTTCGTTGAGCAACGGTTCATTGAAAAGCGGTCGCCCGCCCGCTGGGCTGCCCACTGGCTGATTGCCTGGGGCTGCATTCTGGCCGCAGCCGTGACCTTTCCACTTTCTTTTGGATGGGTGCATTTTGAGAGCGCACCCAACAATCAGGAAATCTATCGCGGGTTTGTTTTTGGCCAGCACGTCTCAACCTTTCATCTGGGTACCATCACCGCTGCGCTTACCTTCAACATTCTGGATATTTCCGCTGTGATGGTGCTGATGGGAGTTGCTCTCGCATTGTTCCGGCGGGCGCGCGACCGGGGAGCTATCTCCGTCCAGCAGTTCGCGCAGGATATGATGCCGCTGCTGATGCTCTTCGCGATTTCGATCACAGGACTCTTCCTGACGGCATCAACGCACTTGCTGCATGGCCTGAACTACGGTTTTCTCTCGCTGTTGCACGCCGTGACCGTGATCTTCACTCTTCTGTATCTGCCATTTGGAAAGTTCTTTCATGTCTTCCAGCGGCCGGCGCAGATTGGCGTGCAGTTCTACAAGGAAGAAGGCGCGCGGACGGAGCAAGCCATGTGCTTGCGCTGCGGAGCGCCTTTCGCGTCACGAATGCACGTTGAAGACCTGAAGAATGTGGAGAATTCACTGGGAATTCATTATCAGCTTCCGGGTGGAGGCCATTATCAGGATGTATGTCCCGCGTGCCGACGCAAATCGCTTGCCATGGCGCAGGACGAAAAATGGCGCGAACAAGGCACGCGCGCTGCCGCTTCACAACCAGCCGGAGGTATATGGCCAAACCACCAGTAACAATCCCCGAGTTGGTGTCCCAGTTCGGCCCCACGCTGAACCGGATTCCCGCACACGGATGGAATGCCGAGGTCGAACCGGACCGTATTGTCAAAACCCACTGCTGTTTCTGCGGACAGCAGTGCGGCATTCAGCTCAAGGTAAAAGACAACAGAGTCATCGGCTTTGAGCCATGGGAAGATTTTCCTTTCAACCAGGGCCGGCTCTGCCCTAAGGGCGTCAAGCGATACATGCAGGATGAGCACCGTGATCGCCTGAAAGCGCCGCTGATGCGCAAAGAGGGCACAGGTTTTGTGCCGGTGAGCTGGGATGAAGCGTTGGATAAAGTTGCTGGTGAGATCAAGCGCATCCAGCAAACCTACGGCCCCGATTCTTTTGCGCTGCTGGGTGGGGCTTCCTTAACCAATGAAAAGGCCTACCTCATGGGCAAGTTTGCCCGTGTGGCAGTGAAGACCGCCAACATCGATTACAACGGGCGGCTTTGCATGGTCTCAGCCGCGGCGGCTTCAAAAAAGATTTTTGGGATTGATCGCGCAGCGAACCCCTGGAGTGATATTCCATTGGCCAAGGCCATTCTGATAGCCGGGGCCAATGTCGCCGAGTGCGCGCCCATCACGACAAATTATCTGTGGCAGGCGCGAGAAAACGGCGCCAAGGTGATTGTGATGGACCCGCGCATGACACCGATTGCCCGCAATGCCGATCTATACATCCCGGTGCGTCCCGGCGGCGATATCGGAGTCTTCAACGGCATGCTGCACATCATGACCGAGCGCGGCTGGATTGATCGTGAATTCATCGCACAGCACACCACGGGCTGGGAACAGGTCGAAGAGACAGTTCGGAAGTACACGCCGGAGTATGCTTCCAGGATTGCGGGCGTCCCGGCCAGCATGATCGTAAAGGCCGCGGAAATCTGGGGGCCAGCTTCCACCAGCTTTCTGCTGCATGCGCGTGGTATTGAGCACCACACCAAAGGCGTACTGAACTGCATGGCGGCGATCAATCTGGTGGTGGCCACGGGACGAATCGGACGGGAAGGCTGTGGCTACGCGATGATCACCGGCCAGGGTAATGGCCAGGGCGGCCGAGAGCAGGGTCAGAAATGCGACCAGCTTCCGGGCGGGCGCGATATTGAAAATCCCGAGCATCGCAGGTACATCGCCGGCATCTGGGGCGTGCCGGAAGAAACCATTCCTCACAAAGGGCTTTCGATCATCCCAATTTTTGAGGCCATTCATGCCGGCAAAATCAAAGGATTGCTGGCAATCTCTTCCAATCCCATGGTCTCACTGCCCAACAATTCTTACATCCGCGAGGCCTTTGAGAAACTGGAGTTCTTCTCACAGATTGATTTCTTCATGTCTGAGACGGCGCGCTATGCGGATGTGGTGCTGGCAGGTTCTCTGATGGAAGAAGATGAAGGCACCACCACCAATGTGGAAGGCCGTGTGATCCATCATAAGAAAGTCGTAGATCCTCCGGGCGATGCGCGCGTGGACTGGAAAATTATTTGCGATATAGCTGCGCGCCTGGGTCAAGGCGGCAAATTTACGTTTGACTCCCCTAAAGAAATATTTGATGAGCTGCGCGTCGCGTCCAAAGGCGGCGTCTGCGATTATTACGGGATTACCTGGGACCGCATTGACCGGGAGTACGGCGTTTGCTGGCCTTGTCCGTCTGCCGATCATCCGGGAACGCCCCGGCTTTATGAAGGCAACAAGTTCAATCATCCGGACGGCAAAGCCCATTTTCAGCCGGTGGAGTGGCAGCCAGCAACCGAAGAGACGGACAAAGAGTATCCCATCATTCTTACGACCGGCCGCGTGGTCTCCCACTATCTCTCCGGAACGCAGACGCGCAGAATTGGCGCTCTGGTGGACCAGTATCCGCAACCTTTGTGTGAGATGCATCCCCAGTTGGCGGCCAAGCTGGGCATTGCGGAAGGGGACTTTGTGAAAGTTGAAAGCCGTCGCGGATCGGTGACCGTGCGAGCAAGCGTGGTGAAGACGATTCGTCCTGATACGGTGTTTATCCCATATCACTGGCCGCTTGATCGGGCCGCCAACAACATGACGGTGCGCGCCATTGACCCGATCTCAAATATTCCCGAGTACAAGATCTGTGCCGTGCGTGTGAGTAAAGTGCCGGAGCCGCATGACGCCATTGCTGAACTGGAAGTGGAAGCCGGGGGAGTGCGATGAACGGCACAAATGGCCTGGAGTTCTTTATTGACTATTCGCGCTGCATCGGCTGCAAGGCGTGCGTGCAGGCGTGTGAAGAGTGCGACACGCACCGCGGTGTCTCCCTCATCCATCTTGAGACCATCATGCGGCCTGACAGCGTACAGACCGCGCCCCAGGTCTGCATGCACTGTGAAGATCCCATCTGCGCGCAGGTCTGCCCGGCGGATGCGATCAAGAAGACGCCGGACGGCGTTGTGCAAAGTTCCTTGAAACCGCGCTGCATTGGCTGCTCAAACTGCGTGCTGGCCTGTCCGTTTGGCGTACCCAAGTACAAGGCAGAGATAAACCAGATGATGAAGTGCGATATGTGCTATGACCGCACCAGCGTGGGCAAGCGGCCCATGTGCGCTACGGTTTGTCCTTCCGGCGCGCTCACATTTACTACGCGGGAAAACATTGAACGCACCCGGCAGGGAATGGCCATTCGCGACTGGCAGTTTGGTGGCGAGACCGTTCGGACCAAGGTGAATGTGCTGGTCCCACGGAACGTACAAAAGATAAATGTGACAATTGAGCAGATTGGAACGACCGCCACAGACGAATACGACGTGGCTAACCTGCTCATGGGAGACTGAAATGCCTGAAGAAAAGAATAAAGAGCAGGACGAATGTTTTGAGTGCAAGAAGCAGCAGAAGAAAGATGCGCGGTGGCGGCAGGATTTTCCCGTGGAGTGGGAGAGTGACAATTATGTGACTCGGCGGGAAATGGTCAAGTTCCTGGCTTTGGGTTCACTTACTATTGCCGGAGCGAATGCCGTACTCGCAGGAATTCCCCACATCGTTAAAGCATCGGAAATGCCGCGATCCAGGGTGGCCCTTGCCTCTTCCATTCCCGTTGGTGGATCAAAACTATTTTCTTATCCAACAGGAGAAGATCCCTGCATTCTTGTCCGCCAGGGCAACGGTGATCTGGTTGCGTATTCACAGGTGTGCACACATCTCTCCTGTGCCGTGGTACACAATGAGAAAGAGAATGCTCTGTTCTGTCCTTGCCATCACGGTTATTTCACTGTGGATGAAGGGCGGCCGTATGCCGGTCCGCCAACGCGGCCACTGCCACGGATCAAGCTGGAGCAGCAGGGCAATGAGATTTTCGCCATAGGAGTGGAAGTGTGATGGACAACCGCCAGGCACAGGGAACCACACTCTTCACGGCATTGCTGGTACTGATAGGCATCGGCGTTGTAGTGCAACTCTGGCTTCTGGCCGCCTCGGTTGACGCGCTCATGCGTCACCAACAGACAATACCGCTGTATGCCGCGCTTGGATCCGCGGTGGTTTTCGTAATCAACGGTCTGCTGGTGCTCTACGTGATCAACTTCGACAAGAAGATCAAACCCGGCCGCAATTAACCCAAGCGCGATAGCGTTGGATGCCATTCGAAAGGACCAGAAAGATACTGTTAATCACGGGAGAGCCGAAGCCGAACGATGCCGGCACGATTGAGGATGGAGCCGTGAGTGATTTAAACCAGGTAGATTCAAACCAGGTCGATCTAAACCAAGTCGATTTAAACCGGGAGATCGCCCGGCTGCAGGCGGGAGCGTCGTCCGAGGAATCGGGCCGCAAATCGAAGATGCTGGTCAAGCACCCTGAGTTTCGGATCGTGCTAATCACGATGAGGGCCGGAAGCCGATGGGAAGACCACAAGACGAACGCTCGAATCTGCCTTCATGTTCTTCGTGGCGATATCCGGTTCCACACAGCGAACGGAAGGTTTGATCTTCGGCCCGGTCAACTACTTACACTTGCTCCCAGCGTAGTGCACAGCGTGGACGCTCTGGAAGAGAGCGCGTTTTTGCTGACACTTTCTTCTGCAAGCCAGCCTTAAGGATGGCCGACGCATCACGATGGCCAGCCCCAAAAGACTTTCAGCCACACAGATCACTCGGAAAAAAGATCAGCCGAAAAAAAATCGGGCCGGAACTATGAGGACGGGACTTGGCCGACAGCGGGCCGCAAATGAGCTGGCGGCTGCCTGAAGGTGAGAAGCAGATTCAAAGCAAACACAGTGACTGCGGCCAGTTCACAGATTGCAGATACCGGCAAAATTTTCCAGGCCGGCAGCCAGTAGTTTTCATAGGCCAGAATTTCACTGCTTACGCGCAACAGGCAGCCTGTGTTCAGCAACAGCAGACATGTCAACATGAGTCGCGGACTGTACAGCACACGCATTCCCGCGAAGGCGGGCAGTACTCGCTGGCCAATGGCAAATACCATGGTGGCAACAAAGCCAACGGTGAGCGCATGGCGTGAAGCGCCAATCCATCCATGAGCGTGGTCGAAATAGACGCCGCAAATTCCGACCACGGCGGCGATTATCAGCCACAAGTAGGCAATCCGCACAAACGCGGGAAATGACGCATGGACTCCAGCGATTTTTGCTTTTTGAATTGGCTGTTCGAGGAAACGAAAGGCCGCAACCGCAACGACCGCCGCAACCGCGATGACCCAGTGCGCAGCCTGGGTGAAGCCGGCCACGGCCAGCAGCACTCCCGCGATGCTGAACGAGAGAGCGTAACGGAGCGCCCGTTCTTGCAGCGGTTTTAGGCCGAGGAAGACCGGCAACCACCGCGCGCTGAATCCCCAGACTGTGGGAACAATGAAGGCATAGGCGACCAGGAACAGAAAGCGCGCCTCAAAGATGAGCGGGAATGCAGGCCCGGTGTTGTATATGCTGACGTAAATCGCGATGATTAAGTTCAGCAGCAACGCAGCGCCAAAGCCGGCGGTCCCGATCAGCACAGAGACGATCCACAGAGGAATGCGCTGGTTCTCGTTGCCAGGCTTGGCTGGGCGATGGCTTCGCACCGAGTAGAGGAAAATGGCAAACCCGGTGAGCTCGAGCGCCGCGGAAACCGGCAGCAACACGCGCCAATAGAGATGATAGAAACCGCATGCCCAGCGCAAAAGTACGCCCGACGTCCAGAGCAGCCACGCGATCCAGCCGCGCAGGGCAGGTTGAATGCTCCCACTCGTCATCTTGGGAATGGAGTAGAAACCGATGCCAAGAATCCGATTTAAATTTAATTGATCACTTTTGCGTTGTCACAGAAATTTCTGTAGCCGCTAATGGTGAACTTCATTTGAAAAAACTCTTCATTGTGAAACAGCAAGGCGAAAGGGAGAGAATCTATACAAATTATATTGCAAACGGGCTTCTGCAATCTTGGGATAAAGCTGCTAAAAGGCTAAAGCAAATTAGTGGGAAAAACGTAATATTCGAATATTTCTTCCAAGATTTGGACGGCCAGTTAATTGAACTGGACGAGTACCAGAAAAAGCAATTTCAAAAAAGGGTGCCTCTTTTTAAAAGCCCTTATCAAGTAAGGTGTGAAGGTGGTGACGAAGGAGGCGTATGAAAAAAGCTTTGTTATTAATCGATATCCAGAACGATTACTTCCCCGGCGGCAAGATGGAGCTGGTGGGGATCAACGAGGCCGCCCTCCAGGCCCAGGCCCTGCTGGCGGAGTTCCGCCGGCGGCGCTGGCCCACCTATCACATCCAGCATGTCTCCCTGCGGCCGGGCGCCCCCTTCTTCGTGCCCGGGACTCCGGGGGTGGAAATCC
>JAIQGK010000032.1 GCA_020072645.1 Terriglobia bacterium | reverse complement strand
GAACCGCAGCTTCTCTTCCATAACACTGCTCTTTCTCCATGGCATGCGCTCCTTTTTACTCGCGCCTGCTTCTTGGTTGCAGTGTCAGATATGTGCCCGGTCTGTTCTGTCAGGGATGTGCCCGGTCTGTACCCAGCCATCGACCCCACCCCCCATAGAGCTTTGTTGAAAACAAAAGCCGAACCCCAATTCGAAAGGCCTGTCAAAAGGCTGTCGAAACCTGTTTTCCTTGTTTTTCAACCGTCCAATCGGGCCTAATTTCAGCCAGATTTTTTCGTTTTTACTGTCCGGTCGGCAGAGGGTCACAACGCCATAAAGCCCCGAACGCACAGATTGCTGAATTGTGGCTGAAATGCTGGCCGCTGAATCTAACTGCTTAATTTTCAAAGATCTAGACTATTCACACCCTGAGGCGCAGCCAAAGTATAGTCGATCCCTGAAGGCGAATCAAGTGCGAAGAAATATAACAAAATTAGAGACTCGGTGGGGGTCTGTTGGGTTAAGAGTACTACTGTGCAACTTTTGTCCAATTCACGGATAACTCATCGTCGTATCTGACCCCCTGAGCGTGACCAACGGCAATATGCTCTGGTAACAGAACACCAGTTATTTTTCGATTAAGGTCATAACCAGGATATCGGTCTTCCATAATTCGCCAAAAGTTTTCCTGTAAGCTCAACTCTAAACAGGCAGCAATGCTACTCAGGAACTCATAAGTATCCTCATAGTCCTTCACCACTACTTCAGGGTCATGTCGCCGCACGATACTTTCGAAGTGCTTTGTGATGTGGTCGCCAGGCTCTTTGAATAACGGCCTTTTTCCCTCGAAATAAACGACCTCTATCTTTTCTCTTTCCGGGGCAATATTGCCATGGATCGCGTGGTTTCTTTTATCCATGACCCTCTTGAAGTTTTTATACGAGAGTTCATTTGGATCAACTCTCTTCTTGAAGCCTTCGCATTTGTACGCTAAGTCAAATATTTTGGTGTCAATTTCGGAACGTATAAATGCCTCGAATTGACGAACATTCTCTCTAACCTCTTTTTTGCAGAGTATTAATATGGTCATATTTATGAATGCCTCCGCAAGAACAGGGGTGATTAACGATAACTCAAGGCAATTTCGATATAGTGAGCCGTAATGTTTTGAAAGCCGCTTTCGCTGCTTGTCGTCATTTTCTTGTTCACTTTCCTTAGAAGAAACTGGAGGAAATTCATAGGGAGAGTACTTCCTGATGCTATCGACAATTTCACCGTGCAGGTCTGAGCAGATTGTCGCTATTTCGACAAATTTGTTAGGAAAGATTACCCATTTTTCCAACGAATTTAACACCGCGCTTTTTTGCTTACCCACTCGAGCGTAGTCAGATTTGATCTTCAGGATAAGATCCTTCCAGTCACTATCCGTGAGTCTCTCTGATAACATGAAGTGAACTTCGCGGTTTGTTCCGCACACGTAGACGTCTTCGCTGCCCGCCTTCAGATTGAAATCCCAGTGGATCCAGTTGTCGCTGTCGTCTCTGCGCAGATAATTTTGCAATCCGTTTGGCTCCCCAAACCTTGCCTTCAAATAACAAAACATATCCACAGGCGAGAGGTGCTGCCGAACGGCGAGAACAGATCCGATAGGAGCGACACCTTCTTGCTTCGGAGAGCGGACACGGACCTCCCCAAGATAATCGATCATTTCCTGTTTAGTAAAAATGCGCCATGCCTCTACATCCATGCATTTTAGAGATTTGACAGATTCATTCATCCCTCACCTTCCCAAAGGGAAACATCCCCGTTCTGTGCCGTCGATGAAAGTGGTTCGGGGGACTGCCCTTTTCGTCGGTATTGGCGAAGAATGGGCACATCGAATGGGATTCTCTTTCAGCGCTCGGCAAGGCTTCAGATTATATTCCTGCATGAAACAAGCGCCGGAGGCGCGCCCGCAGGTTAGCCCACGGCAAAGCCGTGGGTAAGCGTATTAGTATTCCAGAGCGCCGTAGGCGCGACACAGCTTAAAAATAAAAAAACAGAGCAAACATGTTCCACATCTACCATCCCATCTAGAATTGCCTTAAGCAACAATTAGTAATTTTTTAGATATTTTATTTGACGGACATACGTTCCGATTGCCCTTCGTGTGTTATAGTCTGGCTCCCCCCTTGATCTAGTTTCTTTAAATTTTGCTGTTGAACCACAACTCCAATTTCAAAGAATAGGAAGATCATCGTAATGCTCAAGTGTGCTCGCGCTACATTTTTCGCTGCTGTCCTCTGCTTTGGGTTTTCTATTCATGCTCAACCGCTTCCTTGTCCTGCGGGAACCGTGGCTAACGTTGTAGGTACAAGCTGCTCAGTAGGTCCAATCATTTTCAATTTTGGCAATGATTTCCAGGGCAGCACGTTTTCGGGTGTTTTGGGCGGCCAAATCACTCCGGCGGACATAGGCTTTGTTCCTATACAGTCGGATAACAAGGTGGGCTTCAGACTGGTTCTGAACTTTGTTGATGCGCCCACGAGCGGGTTCGGCAGCGACCATTTTGTTAGCTTCAGTTACACTCCTCAAGCCGCGCCCGGGTCTGAGATTCGCGTTCAGAGTGTGTCCATGGACGCTAGCGTGCAAACTGCTCCAGGAGGAATTGAATTTGTACAGGCATTTGATTCCCAGTTCTATCCCAATTCCGGATTTCTTCAAAATTTTGCCGAGATTGACATTCAGCAGGGAGTGTCTCTTGCCAACCAGTTGACTGACAGCCACATACTTGAGGTGCCAGGGGTTGTTAGCACAGGGTCTGGATCTCCTGGATTTTCCACAACTCAACTCGGCACCTTTGCAACCGCAAACTCTTCCGCCTCTCTTGCATCTGCCACATTTCTGTATACCACCGGTCCTCTCCTTCCGACTCCTGGATTGGCCGCTCTAAGCTATACAAATATAGACCTTCCGGGTGTCGCCGCTACCTTCGTTTCTAATATTACGAACTCTGGCAGGATGGTTGGCGCTTATCAGGATTTTGCCGGCAACCTCCATGGCTATGTTCAAGAGACCGACGGCAGCTTTGTGACCATAGATGTGCCAGGCGCATCGGCCACTGAGGCCAACGGTTTGAATGAACGCGGGGACGTTGTTGGCGCCTTCACGGGTTCCAATGGCCGCGCGCGTGGGTTTGTACAGCACGACGGAGTCATAAGCACCATTGACGTTCCTGGCGCCCGCTCCACCATACCTGTCGCCATCAATAACCAGGGTCAAATCGTTGGAGAGTATCGGTCCTCCGATCTGGGCTTTCACGGGTTTCTGTTTGCTGACGGCGCATTTGTAACAATCGATGAGGGGCCCGGAACAGGCAGATTTGCGGATAGCGCGGCCTTTGCTATCAATAACTCCGGTGAGATAGGCGGCACCTTCTTTGATCCCAATACTTTCCGCTCATATCTGTTGAAGAACAACTCTGTAACTACCATCGATGTGCCGGGACAGGGAGATACAACGATTGAGGCAATCAACAATCGGCGCGATGCGGTGGGGATCTTCAATGACATCAACCTGGCCCAACATGGCTTTTTATTTTCGCAAGGAACGTTCCGGACGGTTGATTTCCCGGGTGGCAATTTCACGGGCGCCTTTGGGATGAACGATTTAGGCATGATCGTGGGCTCGTACTTAACTCCTGATGGCAACATACATAGCTTCCTCGCCACACCTGCGCTCGATGACGGCATGGATCATCGTCCCGCCACTTCCAGCGTGAACCCCACACAACCTAAACCGGAATGCGGAGACGTAGAATCGCGTAGCAAGCACGACCGCGTTCGCCGTGCCGGCTTGTGCAACATGAAGGAGTAACGCAAAGCCTCACAATGAAAAGCGCCCTCGCCAAATGCGAGGGCGCTTGTATTGGAAAACCCCAACGAGTGCCTACGCCGCCTCTTTGTCTTGTCTGACCTTAACTGCGCTGCCGGCTCGGCGCTTTCCTTCTGGGGCAATGGTTCCGTCACTTCGGTAGGATGGCGGACTGAATCAGATTTTTGTTCATGCTGATCCTGCTCACCCATTTTCTGTTCCGATTCTGATTTCTCTTCAGGCTTATCTGCTTTGCCGTTTGCAGGACGCGCTTGCGGCACCTCGGCGGCCGCGGGCTTTTCTTTATCTTGCAAACCTGTATCGCCTGGCTCTGCGCTTTTACCGTCTTTGCCGCTCGACTCTGTGCGCTTGTCCCCGGCTAACGCTGCGATTGAGTCTGCATCAGACGAGTCTGCGCGCGACGAATCTTCATGCAGCTCGGGCTTTTTGCCCAGCTTCATTTCTTTTTCCGGATGCTCCGGTTCCAAAAGATGATCGATCCTTACCCGCGCGGCGCGCCACTTCACGCTGCTGGCATTGCCCGCCTGTTCCAGATAAGGAGCAAGCTGCTTGTCAGTAACGCGTTTCTTCTCTTTCAGGAATTGCAGGATGGCCTCATTTTGGGCTTCTAGTCTTTCCAGGTGAGAAAACAGTTCGTTCAGCACTTCCTTCATTGCCTCGTTGTTCATGTGGCCTCCACGCTGACCTGCAGCGTTGCTCCTGTTAAATAGATGCTGGAAAAGGGAAAGAGGCCGGGACGCATGCCTGAGCCTTAGCGGCTGGGCGGTCTTTTATCGTTTTTCCAGCAGGCCAATCTGCCGGGTGCTTTCCGCCACGCCTGCGTCCACATTCACTGCCGCGTAAAGCTTGCGCGTCTCTTCCCACAGCATCTTCGCTTCCTGGGGACGGCTGGTCTTGGTTGTAAGCAGCGCCAGCGGACGAATGGCATTCGCCAAATCCAGAAGCGGAGTCTCTTTGTGGACCCGATAGATTGCCAGCGCTTCGCGATAGAAGGGCTCAGCCTCTCCCAGGCGTCCTTCGTCCTGATGAATATCTCCAATGTGGCGGATGGTGTGAGCGACTTTCAGTGGAACCTCTGCCGTGCGATAGATGGCCGCTGCTTCTTCATAGTGCCGTAGGGCTTCATCTGCCAGATGCAGGTCGCGCTCAATCTGGCCCAGGGCCGTGAGCGTTTGGGCGAGTTGCAGTCGATCATCGGACGCTCGGGCGAGCCGGACGGCTTCAGCCAGGTCACGCTTGGCGTCATCAGGGGTTTTGAATCGAGCATGGCGGGACTGCGTCAGCAGATTTTCAATCTCGTCTTGCATGACCATTAGACGTTAACACGCCAGTGCGGTGAGTGGGGCGAAGCCGCAGGCCAGCGGCATAGAAAGCGATTCTTATCGCGGTGCCAGGTCTTGCATCTTTCTGCGCATGCCGTTCCGGTCCGCGCTCACTCGCGCAAATCTGCGGCAAAATTTGCTTTGTTTTTTCCGCGGCTCTGCGTCTACCCGGTGGAGGGTTCGTCTTATGCCGCTGCTGCCGCGGTCACTTTGCGGTTTAAGGCTTGCCTTCGCCGGCTTTGTAGATATAGCGGATGGAAGGCTTGTAGATAAGCAGGGCAGATGCGCTGCCGCGGCTCACCTTGATGCAGTTGCGGTCATACCACTCGATGCAGCCCTGTACCTCTTCGCCATCTTTCATTACCACCACCACGGGCGTTTTGCCCTGGATCTGCTTCTGGTAATAGTAGTTTTCAGCATGGGTCTGCTCGGGCGGGCCATTGCGGCGGATGGCGGACGACGGCGCGCGGTCGGTGCGTTCCAGCCGCTCACGGCGTTCTGAAACCGGTTCAGTGCGCGGAGCTGGCGCACTCAGGGAAGGCCGAATCAATTTCCGGCTGACAAATTCTTCCTCTTGGGTGCGCTCGGGTGCCTGACGAGCGGCTGTCGAATCCATTCCATCCTTCATAATTATCCGTCCCGCTTGAAATCGAAAACTGCACCGGCAAATAATGAACCGGCTCGGCTGGCCGAGCTGAATCTCAGAAAGTGTGAGCGAGAATCAGTGCGGGTTAATGCTGTAACCGTACCACAGCATGGTTTAGCTTTCAATTGCCTGAAAGGCCAGTCACCTTGTGCGCGAGCTTCTGTTTTTTGTCGAACACAGCCGTGAACCATCAGGCGACAACGGTCATCGTTCCAACGCCAGCGCAAATGCGTCCAGTGAAAGTGGCCGCAGGACGTTGCGGCGCATGCCGCTCTGGACCTGTCCAAGTTGATAATTCGCCTGGGTGATCCAGTTGAAATCCACGGCTGCGGCCAGCGATTTCAACTCCGCCGCGATGTCAGTGTTGCGGACCAGTTCCGGCGCATTCGATACCAGCGCGAGCAGGTCTTTCAGCAGGCCATAAACCGCGCCCAGCAGGCGATCTGTTTTTTCTTTGCCCTCGCCGCCGGCGCGATATGTTTCCGTGGTGCGGAAAAGATCAGAATGCTCGCCGGACCGGACGGCCGTTGCCAGCAGCGTGAGCGCATCCTTGCGGGCGGACATATATTCTTCCAGGTTCAGCGTGCGAGCGCGGCCAACCGCTCCGCCGCTCAATCGGGCCACGAGCTGGCGCTGCCGGGCATTCCATTCCGGCCGGGATTTTTCCAGATAAACCTCAATTTCGGAATTTGGAAGAGCGCTGAGGCTGAAGATCACACAGCGCGAGCGGATGGTCGGCAGTAATTCTCCGGGGTTGCGGACAAGAATGAAAAGGGTGGCGAAGTCCGGTGGCTCTTCCAGCACTTTCAGCAGGGCATTGGCCGCCTCTTTCATGAACGCCGAATCCACAAAAACGAACACGCGCCGCCGCGCTTCCTGGGGCTTGTATCGCGCGGTCTGGATCACCTGCCGCACCTGGTCCACTTTGATCATCATCTGCGGCGGGTCAGGCGGCACCACCAGAACGTCAGGATGTGTCTGTATCAGGATGCGGGTTTCACGCTTGTCGGTCTCGCGCAGCCCTTCGCGGGCTTCCACAGCCTCGGCAAAGCGGCTTTCCAGGTCTTCTGCCTGGCCAATCCGGGTGCAGTTTGAGCAGACCCCGCAGAAATCCGGCAGGCCGTCGGTCTGGAGGGGCTGCAGACAGTTCATGGTTCGGGCCACCATCAGCGCCAGAGTGTACTTTCCGGCGCCCTGTGGCCCAGCCAGGATCACGGCATGGGGAAACCGGTCGCGGGCCAGCATTTCCCGCAACTGGCGGACAGTCTCCGCATTGCCCTGAAAGTCAGAAAATGGCATCAGCCATTCTAAACATGAACCGGCAGCCGGATGCCATGAATCCTGCCGCTCAATGATCCATGTAAGTCAATGAAAATAAACAGCTTAAAAATTATGTCAAATTTATTCACTTTTTTCCGCCGAAGCTATATTTCCGGGGAGCGTTCTGACTCTACTACTACAGAAGCAGGCTCATCCGTCGACTGCTAAATAGGTGGATATGGACCCGGAAGCCGTATCCACCTAATAATTTTTTTAGGCGCTTTTCGAACCACTTTCCCGCCACGGTCCTGCTACAAAGCCAAAATTTTTCCCTGCAAATCATCCATTAGCTTTTTTAACAGACCTCTAATCACTGCCTAACAAATTCTGTCCATGATTACGGGCAAGGGAGTTCCCCGTCCCAATTGAACGTTGTTGTAGAGGTTGATCGTCACCCTCCGAGGCTCCCCTTACGAGAGGTGTCTGTGGTTATCGAATTAGTGGAAACGGCGTGGTCCAAGGTGTTCCGCTGCCGTCATAAGAAATGCACGCCGCTCATTACCTGCCGCAAGGGCCAGCCACGGTCACGTGTCGCGGCCATTACCGGAACCTATTTTGTGTGCCTGAAGTGTGGCAAAGAGTTCGCCTATGACTGGGACAATATGCGTGTGATTAATCCCGACCAGAGCGAGATGGCGCTACTGGCAGAAAAAGCCACGGAGATGTACGCAGGCAAGTAGATGTCCTGAAGCTAAATCTTTCCGTCCACCAGCCGCAGCAGTCCCGGATTGGAACGGGAAGCCTGTTTTGTGTCTGACGACTTTTGCGTCCAGGCTTTGCGGATGGAATCCGCCAGGGCATCGGTGTCGCTGTCGATGGGTGCTGGTGTGGGCGTGGTGGCCGGGAAGTGAAGCACTCTTACATTTGAACGACCGTTGGCACGGTAATTTTGGTTGCGCTCAGTTTTGGGCATAGGTTTCCTGTTATTCATTCAGAAACGTAGAGATTGTCTTTTCAGATCGAGTCAGGCGGCTTCTGTACTTTCCGGCTTGCTGGCTGTGCTCTCCGTTTTTTCATTTTCTCCGACGGAATTTTCTTTTCGAGGTTGCAGCGTTCTGGCCCCGGCATTCATTTCCAGCGTTGAACGCACCATGCTTCCGCTTAGTTTGAATCCGTTGCTTCTGAGCTGCTGAGCCCTGGCCTTAATCCGGTCCGATGTCACCTTCATGCCTGAATTCCTTTATGAGTCCCAGAGGTTATGAGTTATTTAGAAGGAACAAGAGACTTGCAATAAACAGTTAGAAGCAAATGCACAAAAAAGGATGTATTTCTAAGGTTAGTTGCCTTAATCCTACTCAGGTGAAAAGTCTGATTGCTTCCATTTTCCTTCTGCGTCA
The DNA here is from genome assembly GCA_020072645.1 of Terriglobia bacterium. NCBI lineage: Bacteria > Pseudomonadati > Acidobacteriota > Terriglobia > Terriglobia bacterium. The sequence goes on along the minus strand of JAIQGK010000032.1, from coordinate 25,981 downwards.
TCTTGTGCGCATGTTTGAGAGATATCCCCGTCTTGTCCTGGTAGTTGTTTTGTCCCTGGCTGGCTGGTTGAGCGCCCAGGCTCCCACGCCTTCGCCCACGCCCGCGGATGAGTTCACCATTGTCGCTCTGCCGGATACTCAGTTCTATTCGTCTCTGAATCCCCAAATCTTTGCCGCGCAAACGCAGTGGATCGCCGATCACGTTCAGGACCAAAACATTCAATTGGTGGTGGGACTGGGAGATATCGTGGACAGCGGCGGTGACTTGACGCAATGGCAGAATGCGGATGCCGCAGTGCGCCTGTTGAGCGGCAAAGTGCCTTACATGATGGCGATCGGCAATCATGATTATGACCAGAACAATCCCGCAGGGCGCACCGCTTCCACCAAGAACTTCAATTCGTTCTTTGGCCCGGCCCGATACACGGGCGCAGCGTGGTACAAGGGCAGCTTTCCCGCCGGCAGCAATGAGAATTTTTACGGGGTGGTGACGGTCAACGGCCGCAATTACCTGATCATCGTGCTGGAATTTGCCGCCCGCGATTCATCGCTGGCCTGGGCGGACGGAATCCTGAAAGCCAATCAAGACAAAGACGCCCTCATCGTCACGCACATGTTCACCTACATGGATAACACGCGCATCTCGGGCTGCGACCTGAACAGCGCGGCCAGCTTCGGCGTGGGGCAGGACAATAACGGTGAAGATATGTGGTGGAAGCTGGTGCGCAAATATCCCAACATTCATCTGGTCTTAAGCGGCCATGTGGTGCAGGGAGACGGCACCGGCCGGCGCATGGATCTCGGCGTGAACGGCAACCTGGTCAACCAGATTCTTTCCGATTATCAGTCTGATCCGCTGGGCGGAGGCGGCTACTTGCGCATCATGAGGATCTCGCCGTCGCTCAATCGCGTGAGCGTCACGTCCTATTCTCCTTATCTCGATAGCTTCATGACAGACGACCACAATCAGTTCACCGTGCCGTATCACAATCCGGGAATCTCAACGGCGTCCGGTACGCTCTCCGGCAAGGCCAAAAGTGCTCTCGATTGCTCGCCCGCCGCAGGTGTCACGGTGGCTTATAGCGGCGGCTCAGCGGTGACTGATGTCAATGGCAACTTCACCATCCCTGCCAACGCACGCAAATCGCTGACAATCACGGCCGGCAAGCCGGGCTGGCTGAGCGATGCCCGCACCGGTACGTCAACGCTGAATGCCGTGGCGGAGCCAAGCCCGACCAAAATGTTTATCTCCACCGCGGGCCAGATCAGCGGACACGTACTGAACAACGGCGGAGTTCCTGTCGCCGGCGCCACGTTGACTTTTACCGGCGGCAAGCTGCGTCTGACCAAAACCGTTACAGCGGATGGCGCCGGAGCTTTCAGTTCGAGTTGGATCTCCGTGGGAAGTTATACGGTCACGATTTCAGCGCCGGGCTTTGCCAGCCTGAGCACAACCGCGACTGTGAATACGGGTCTGACCACTGCGCTGAATATCACAATGAAATAGCAATAAGGCCCCTGAGCCGCTCAGAAAGATTCGCCGACGGAGCCTTGTAATTTGCTCGGTTGCCGAACGTCTTTATGATGAGGGCTGAGTCGCCCGAAACTCATGGAGTCTCTTGCGCACCCGAAACGACGAGCAAGGAAACGTTATATCTTTCGTAAAGCCCTGCTCGCGGGCTTCATAGCCTATTTGGTTTTATCCATTCTGGCCGGCATCGCTATAGCGCATGTCAGCCTCAAACTCCATCGCCTTCCATTGCGCCATCGGCAAGCTGTTGCCATAACGGTTCAGGCTGATTTCGGCGCTGAATTGCAGGATGTGGCGATCACCGCTGCTGACGGCGTGGTGCTCAAGGGGTGGTTTGTCCATCCGCGTGACTACAACGGCAATGCGGTAATCCTGCTGCACGGAATTACTGACAATCGCGAAGGCGTGTCCGGATACGGAGAGCTGCTTCTGGAACACGGCTATGCGGTGTTGCTTCCGGATGCGCGCCGCCATGGTGAGAGTGGCGGTGAACTGGCCACCTATGGCGTGAAGGAATCCGACGATATTCATCGCTGGGTTTCCTGGATCTACACACACGATCCTCCACAATGCGTCTACGGATTCGGAGAGTCTTACGGCGCGGCGTTGATGCTGCAATCCCTGGCTGTGGAAAGCCGCTTTTGTGCCGTAGCAGGGGAGAGTACATTCTCAACCGCGCGTGAGATGAGCTTTGAACGCGTCTCCGGCCCGCTGCATATGGGCCCATGGTTCGGACGCACGCTGGGGCGTCCTGCAATTTGGTCGGCCGTTCTGTATGCGCGCATGCGATACGGCATCAATCTATTGCAGCCCAGCCCTTTGGAAGCAGTGGCGCACTCTACCGTTCCTGTGCTGTTGATTCATGGCGCCGATGACAGGAATATTACTCCGCGGCATTCTCAACTGATAGCCGCGGCTGCGTCCGGCCATACGGAACTCTGGCTGGTGCCTCACGCCAGCCATACCATGGCGTGGGCCGTCGCGCATCGTGAATTTGAGCGCCGTCTTCTGGGTTGGTTCACAACGCACCAGAGGGTGCAAGATAATGTTTCCAACTCTGCTGCCGTCACTTCTTTCTAAATTCGGGATTTCTCCCTTTTCTATTCACTTTATTGGATGTTTTTGAACATATTATTGTGCAATTTCCAAAAAATTTACAAATTCGGAACAGATTACACTCTTCTAATTTTTCCTGTGTTCCGGATAGTAAGCTGCGTCCCGGTTTTTTTACAGCTTGGATGCAAGCTCCTGGCTGTTGCACGAAGCAGGCTCGCTGAACGACTGAACACTTGAAAAACCCTGCACCACTTTAGTCGTCCTCACTTCTTTTGCAGTAGGTGTAAGGCAGCCTGCTGGAACCATTCACCAGTACCTGGCCAAGTTGCACAACATCTCAAAACAAGGTGGTACAAAATGAATCTAGTTCTATCGAAGCGGAAAGTTCTTGCAAGTGCATGTCTTCTGGCGGGATTGCTCGCCTTTCTTTCAGTCGGCGCAGCGGCGCAGATTCTCTCACCAAGCAAGCCCCCCGATTGGCCGCAATGGGGCCTCAATCCTCAGCACACGCTGTTTGACGGGGGGGTGGTAGGACAGCCCCTGAACCAGAACGCCGTCATCCTGCAATATGATTTCAACATTGCCGCGGAAAAAGCCGACCCCAACGCAGCCGGCACTCTTCTGGTGCATTATCAAGTGCCTTTGGTCGATGGCAATGACGTCTACATCGAGTCCAAGGACGGCACTTACAGCAACAGCACGTATAGCACGCAAAAATGGCACCAGAACAAATACACCTGGCAGGGCGGAACGCTGGTCAAACAATGGACTTTCAACACGGACTGGTTCGCCGCTGGATCTTCCAGCATGTTCTGGGAACCGGTGTATCACGCTGTATTGGCCAATGGAGTTCTTTATGATCCCGGCCAGGGCGGCACGATTTTCAAAATCAATAAATCCACTGGCGCGGTGATCAAGCGCATCAATCCTTTTGGCACCACCATCAATCCCAACACCTTCACGGCTTCCCCGATCAGCGCGGATTCAAGTGGAAACGTGTATTACAACGTTGTTCAGGTCACGCAAAACACCATAACCGGCTTCTTTAGCGATGACGTGGTCGGCTCCTGGCTGGTCAAGGTCACGCCCAGTGACGTTGTCACCAAGGTCAGCTATGCCACGCTGTTCTCACAGGCGCAGATCAAGGGTGAGGCGCCACCAGCGGCGAATGGCCGTTGCAACGTTTCATTCACCAATGCCCAGTTGCCCTGGCCGCCCCAGCCGAACGCCAATCCGCAGACGACTGCTTGCGGCAGCCAGCGCGCGGCATTGAACATTGCCCCGGCTATCGCCCCTGACGGGACCATTTACACCGTCAGTAAGGCCCATCTTGTTAGCCGCTACAACTATCTGGTGGCGGTCAACTCCAACATGACTGGCAAGTGGGCGGCGTCTATGCGCAATCGCCTCAATGACGGCTGTGGCGTGAGCTTCGCTATCGGCAATCCGGGAGGCGCAGGCGCTAACGGCGGATGCGCTGCCGGTGCGACCTTTGGCGTTGATCCGGCCACCAACGAACCGCCTCCGGCCCGCGTGCTGGACGATTCTTCGTCCACGCCCACAGTCGCGCCCGATGGCAGCATCTTCTACGGTGCTTACACGCTCTATAACTGGGCCCAGGGTCACATGATGCATTTCAGCGCGAACGGTGATTTTCTGAATGCCTTCAATTTCGGCTGGGACAACACGCCTGCAATCTATCCCCACGGCGGGACCTACTCAGTCGTTTTCAAGAACAATCACTACGGCGGGCCGGGATTCGGCGATTATTGCGACGATCCGAACTGGTGCCCGGACCGCTCAAACCCCAACGCTTCATTCCTGGGGCCGGAACAGTATTTCGTTTCGCAACTCAGTCCCAGCCTCAACCTTGAGTGGAGCTTCCAGAACACCAATACTCAGAGCTGCACCCGCAATCCAGATGGGACCATCAGCTGCCAGACTACCAATCCGAACGGCTTTGAATGGTGCGTGAACGCGGCTGTGGTTGACGCCAACGGCGTGGTCTATGCCAATAGTGAAGACGGCAACCTCTATGCCATTGGCCAAGGCGGCGGCTTAACTGGACATATCTTCCAGAACCTTGCCATTGGCGCGGCTTACACTCCCGCGTCCATGGACGGGAGCGGAAGAATTTACTCACAGAACGATGGATTCCTTTTTGTCGTAACCAAGTAAGTCCATCTCGTTTCCCGGGCATTCGTAAGTTCCCGGCGTTCGTCCTGAAAGTGAGGCCCGCTTCGGCGGGCCTCTTTTCGTGCACCACGGAATGGTAATTCTCTCAGGATGTTTTCTGTTTTGAGAAAGGTTTGCCAGAGAGTAATCGCTCTTCCACGATCCCGGTAATTTTTTTATGTACTTTGCCAATTGGATCGACAGCGTCCACCTGAACAACGCGTTGTGGATCACGCCTGGCGATGGTCATGTACGCCGCCAGCACGCGGTTATAGAACGCGCGGCTTTCTTTCTCAAAGCGGTTCTCATCATCCGCCATAGTTTTTGATTGCTCCACGTTTCTGCGGCGGGCGCGCGCGACCGTGCGGGCTACATCAGAGACCATCAGGATCGTCAGGTCGGGTTGGAGATCACGACACAAAATTTTATGCAGTTGCAGCACGACCTCGCTGCCAAGCTCGCGGCCGCCGCCTTGGTAAGCTTCACTGGAGTCGGTAAAGCGGTCGCATAGGACCCATTGACCGCGTTCAAGGGACGGCAAAATCTGTTCATCAATATGCTGTGCGCGGTCGGCAAACATCAGGCCGAGCTCCGCCAGCGGCGATAGACCTGCCGTGCGCGAACTGAGCAGGACAGCCCGCAGCTTTTCTCCCAGCGCGGTACCACCCGGCTCACGTGTGGTGATCAGGTCAATTTGGCGCTCGCGCAGATGCGCAGCCAGATTTTCCATCTGGGTGGACTTGCCCACGCCGTCAAGACCTTCAAAGGTGATAAATTTGCCGCGCTGTGGAAGAGGCACGATAGAGATTTAATCATAAATCAGGACACGGACAGCCTTTTCGCGGGACAATAAGAGGACCTTACTTATGCCGATCACGACCATCATTGAACCCTTCCGGATTAAAAGCGTTGAGCCGCTGCGCTGGACCACGCGTGAGCAGCGCGAGCGACTTCTTCGGGCAGCGAACTATAACCTCTTTCTTCTGGCCGCTGAAGACGTATTAATTGATTTGCTTACCGATTCCGGGACCGGCGCCATGTCCACGGAACAGTGGGCGGGCATTATGCGGGGTGATGAAAGCTACGCCGGCAGCCCAAGCTTTACCCGTTTCCGCGATTCGGTACAGAACATATTCGGCTACAAGCACGTGATCCCCACGCATCAGGGTCGCGCCGCGGAGCGAATCCTGTTCGGCGTAATGTGCAAGAATGGCGACGTGGTTCCTAACAACACACACTTTGATACCACGCGGGCCAATGTGGAGTTTGTGGGCGCTGAAGCTGTTGACCTGCCATGCGAGGAAAATCGGCTTCCGGAATCTGTGCATCCGTTTAAGGGCAACATGAATGTGGCCGCGCTGGAGCAGTTGATTGAGCGTGTGGGCCGGGAGCGTGTGCCCGTGGTAATGCTGACGATCACCAACAATTCCGGCGGCGGACAGCCCGTGTCGATGGAAAATGCCCGAGCGGTGAGCGCGCTGTGCCACAAGCACGGCATCCCGCTTTATTTTGACGCCTGCCGTTTCGCCGAGAACTCTTACTTCATCAAGCAGCGTGAAGCCGGATATGCGGACAAAACGCCGAAGGGGATCGCGCAGGAGATGTTTGCCCTGGGCGATGGCTGCACCATGTCCGCCAAGAAAGACGGCATGGCGAACATCGGCGGCTTTCTTTGCACCAATGATGACGCTCTGGCGCAGCAGGAAAAAGACCTCCTGATCCTGACCGAAGGATACCCGACCTATGGCGGGCTTGCGGGGCGCGACCTCGAGGCCGTGGGCATCGGTATCCAGGAAGCGCTGGACGAGGATTATCTGCGGTACCGCATCGCCTCCACGGCCTACCTGGGACGCCACATTTCCGAGCAGGGCGTGCCCATTGTGCAACCGCCGGGAGGACATGCGATCTATATCGACGCCCGCGCTTTTCTGCCCCACGTCCCGCCGGAACGATTTCCCGGAGTGGCGCTCGCCAATGAGCTTTATCTGGAAGGCGGCATCCGTTCAGTGGAAATTGGCACCCTCATGTTTCATGACAAGGCGCGCATGGACCTGGTACGGCTGGCCATTCCCCGGCGGGTTTACACGCAAAGCCACATTGATTATGTTGTGGAAGTGGTGCTTGATGTATGGAAACAGCGCCAGCAGATTCAGGGGCTGCAATTGATTTCCGGAGCGCCTTTCCTGCGGCACTTTACCGCCCGTCTAGCGCCTTTGGCGCATTCATAAAGGAGAACCTCATGCGACTTGGTGATGACATTGACGATCATTGCTCGCGCTGCAAACGCACCACTGACCACTCGATTGTTTCGATGATGGGAGAAGAAGTGCTGCAAACGCGCTGCCGCACCTGCAACAGCGAACACAAATATCGCGGCAATAAAAGCCGCAGCAAAGAGATGACGGCAAAAGAAGCGTTCGATAAAGTACTGGCCAGTGTTACCGGCGCTCAACCGGAAACGCCCGAGCCGCCCAAAGGCCGCAGGAAAAAATAGTATTCACTGCAAAGGACGCCAAGGACGCAAAGGGGACAAGGTATTTGGTACTTGGTATTTGGACTTGCCTGGAAGACCAATTTACTTTTGGATTGGCAATACAGTGACGGACTTGCAGCCAAATTCTAACTACCAGATACCTGCTTTCTTGGCGTCCTTGGCGGTGAATGGCTTTCTACTGCGACGGCGGACGGGGCGGTAATGGCGGCGGCTGCTTGGGTTTCCGCGGCGGCGCGGGAAACGGAGCTGCTCCTGCGGGAGAAGGTGATGGAATAGGCTTATTTATCGCAGGCAAAGGTACGTTGTCTTCCAGCTGGGGCCGCGGGAATTGCTGGCTCTCCGCTTTTTCTGCATAGAGACCGTCCGGCGACAAACCCATGATCTTTTCAATCTGCAACCGCCTCTGGACCTCCTTGTCATAAGGCGTGCCTTCAAGTTCAGCGCGCGTCATCTCCACCACAGTCAGGCTGTCGCGCGGTCCAAGGTAGAGCAGCGCATCGGCGGCTTCTTTGAGCTTCAGTTCCGTGAACGAAGGCTTCTTGATCTCTTTGCCTGACTCGTCTTTCATGTTGATGATCAAACTGTCAACTCCGCCGCTGGTCAGCGGATTCACCGGCAACTCTCCCAGCCAGCCGGTGGCCGGAGCAATAGCTGGTGCTTTCCAGGAATCGAAGCGGTGCTCTATGTCGTCATAACCGCCGATTGTGTTGGTTCCGGCTACGATCAGATAGGTTTTCGCTCCAGCCTGCCGCAGCTCAGGCTCGATCGTCGCCGTAACGATGGGACCAATCCGGTAGTTGCGCAGAAAGTGCGCTGAGCCCATGATCAGCAGCGCGCGGTGATGTCTTGCGATCACTTCATCCTTCACCACCTGCGCGTACCAGTCGTCGCGATGGGCCAGGTAAGGGTTGACGTCCTGCATGGTCTGGGCCTTGTCCCAGTCGATATAGGGATCACCACAAAGGACGCGCATCTGGTGCTTGGCGCGGCGCTTCATGTTGGCTTCACGCACAGCTTTGTATAGAGACGCATAAACCGGCGAGGCAAACCCGATCCCGCCTACGGTGTTACGCCACGCCCGCTGAACTTTCTCGATAGGGACATCCTGGCCGCTTACATATTCGTCCACCGATTTCTGGTAGAGCGAGTTGCCAAACTCCATCACGATATCGTCCACGTGGTTCGCGAAAGCAGGGGTGGCCACCAACTGCCGCAGCCATTCATACAGCTGCTTGTTGTCGTGAAATTCGCCCAGCATCACGATATCGTGCGTTTTAAAGGCGCGCACAATGGCCTGGGTCGCATTCTCTGGTCTGGGATTATCTTGGGCGACGGTGACGGTGCCGCAGAGAAAGACAAGCAGGATGGTGACGGAAAGAAAGCGGCGAAATCTGATTTGCAGCATCTTGGTTTGAGCCCTCCCGATTGTTCAGCAGCCATAGTATAGAACTCTTGTCCTTGCGTTCAGGGCCTTTTGCACTTTAACCTTGGTGCGTTTGCTAATGGAGAACTTCATGCTGATTGCCTTCAGGCGCATTACTCTAACCATTTTATTTTTCAGTGCTGTACTGGTCGCACAAAAACAAAAACCGCAGCCAGCCGCCAGTGTGCCGCCTGCGCAGCCGATCAAGCTATCGGTTGACGCAACACACGCTCCGGAAAAGATCCTGCATGCGCAGATGGAGATTGCGGTGGCCGCGGGTGACGTAAAACTTGTTTACCCTAAATGGATTCCTGGCGAGCATGGCCCCACTGGCCCGATCACCGATCTGACTGGCCTGGAGTTCTTCGCCGACGGAAAGCGGCTGACATGGCGGCGCGATTTGGATGAGATGTACACAATCCACGTCACGGTGCCGCAAGGCGTCAGCACGCTTGAGGCAAAGCTGGATTTGGTGATGCCTGCTCCTCCGGAAGGCTTCTCATCGGGAGCTTCGGCCACAACGCAACTCAACATGCTCAGTTGGAACCAGGTTGTTCTCTATGTTCCCGGAAAGCCTACAGACGATATCCCGATCGTTGCCTCGCTCAAGCTGCCTGCGGGCTGGAAGTATGGCACCGCATTGCCGGTGGCCGGTGAGAGCGGAGGGCAAATCAATTTTCAGCAGGTATCTCTGACCACGCTGGTGGACTCGCCGGTGCTGGCCGGAGCTCACTTCCGCCGCATTCCGCTCACGCCTGAAGGGCCGATCCAGCATTACATTGACGAAGTTGCTGATGGCGACGCAGCTTTGGATATGCCGCAGCAGACCATCGACGAGTACAAACGCCTGATCGCTGAAACTGGCGCACTCTACGGCGCGCGGCATTACCGCGACTATCATTTCCTGCTGACGCTCAGCGATCACACGGCGCACTTCGGTCTGGAACATCACGAATCAAGCGACGATCGTGTGGCCGAGCGGACGATGATCGATGACGATGCGCGCTGGCTTGCGGCCAGTTTGTTGCCGCACGAGATGACGCATTCCTGGAACGGCAAATATCGCCGTCCCAAAGGACTGGCAACGCCCGATTATCAGCTTCCGATGGAAGGCGATCTGCTCTGGGTGTATGAAGGACTCACGCAATATCTTGGCGATATTCTTGCGCCGCGTTCAGGCCTGTGGACCAAACAGCAATTCCTGGATGAAACTGCGGAAACCGCCGCTGCACTTGACCATACGCCAGGCCGTTCATGGCGTCCGCTGCAAGACACCGCCGATGCCGCGCAGCTCCTCTACGGCGCAGCGCCGGAGTTTGAAAGCTGGCGCCGCAGCGTGGACTACTATCCTGAGGGATTCCTGATCTGGCTGGAAGCCGACACAATTATCCGGCAGCAGACCAAAGGCCAGAAGTCGATGAACGATTTCTGCCGCATCTTCCACGGTGGCGGCAACACTCCACCCAAGGTGATTACTTACACGTTTGACGATGTGGTGAAAACGCTGAATGAAGTCACGCCATACGACTGGGCAAAATTCCTGCGCGATCGGCTGGACACTTACGGCCCTGGCGCTCCGCTGGGCGGCATCACCAATGGCGGCTGGAAGCTGGTGTATGACGACAATCCCAGCGAGTTCACCAAAGACATGGAAAAAGTCCGCGACGCCGTGGACGCTCGCTTCTCCATTGGACTTTCACTCGATGACAAGGGCGGTATTAAAGACGTGATCGCGGACAGTCCCGCGTGGAAGGCCGGGGTTGCGCCCGGAACCACGCTGGTGGCCGTGAATGGCAGAAAGTTCAACCCTGACATTCTGCGCGACGCGCTTAAAGCAGGGAAGGGAAATGGACCGAACCTGGAACTGCTGGTGATGAACGGCGATTATTACAAAACCTTCACACTCAACTATCACGACGGCGAAAAGTATGCTCACCTGGTGCGCGATGAATCAAAGCCGGACGTGCTGAGTGAGATTATCAAGCCGTTAGCGAAGTGAGTAGGCGGAGGTGGCAATAAGGGCTCGAGTTTTAGCGGCTAAAAGGAACAGCGGATCTGCCGATATCGACACGGCCCATCGAACTACTCGGTCCCTGTGTCAAGGGTCTTTTTGTCGGCAGAGGGCCTGCAGCTCAACTGGTGAGCAAACTCAACCAGCCGAAGGTTCAAGCCATTTTTGCTTGCACCCACAAACTTAAAGCAGGAGAGACAATAAGATTCACGCAAGAGAGGGTTCTGAACTGATCGAACATGCCAAAAACGCTCGGGCTCTTGCTTCATATTCAGAAACCGTAACGAATCCCACTATCAATATTAAGATGCTCCACATTACATGTGCAACCCAGTAATGCAAAACTGCCGGGTTTGTCCGGTCATCGACCATCAGTCGGCTGGATTTCCATCCAGCTTCTCTAATGACGACGTTATTTTGGGGATGCAGTGCCCGCATCGGATCCCGACTTGCTCTTTGCGTTCTTTTTGTGGTGCTTGCGCGTGTTCTTCTTGTGGGATTTGGTTTTAGATTGCGCCGTTGCAGGAATTTCAGCGCCGCTGCCTTGGCCGGTCCCCGTTCCTGGCACGTTGCCTGTGCCGGGCTGTCCTGTTCCGGGGCTGCTGGTTTGCCCGCCGCCGGCGTTGCTCGTGGCCTGAGAAAATGTCAAGGCGCTGCCAAGCAAAACCGTACACACCAAAATCCAGAATTTCTGCATGCTTTTCTCCTTCAAGGTTATTCGATGCATCCGGTGCGCCTGGCGTAAGGACGGTGTCACACCGAATGACGCAAAATTCGGTCTGCTGCTCTACTGGATTGGAGCTGAAGATTTGATGCCTGAATACCGAAATCAACGCTGAAAATCCTACCGTTGCGCACCAACCCCAGGTAGGGGGAATTCATCAACCTGAATTATGACAAGGCCAACACTGCTGGTGGCAGAGCCGGAACCAGGAGAGGCCCTTTCTGTAAGGAAGCTGCTTCTTGAGACTGCGAAATTTAACATTCTTACGGCACACAGTGGTCTGGAAGCCCAGGAGCTGTTTGAACGCTTTCCTAAACTCGATTTGGTCATAATTGTTTTCCGTCCATTTACGGCATTGCTCAACCTTGGGTAGAAGCTATCGCCAGGGCAGCGGGCGATCCGGAAGAATTAAGCGAGTAAAGTTGGGTGCGAGTTCCACCCGAAAGATCTTCTTTGATTTAAAGGTATTTACTTCGATCTGAGAACATCTCTCTCATATTTATTTTCAAATAAATTCGGGTTCAGCACCTGGAAAAACTCCGGAGACTTCTTGCAACTGAATGCGGTGGATGTTTAAACTAACGGAAACGGAAAGCAAAAGAGAAATTTGAATGTGTGTTTAAGCCAGGCCGATACGGCAGGGCTAGGGACAGTCAGAAAACTGGCAACTTCAAGCCTGATTTAGGCGCCACGCGCCTTCTGAAATAGCACAGTTGAAGCAAGCCCTTCGGACGAAATTCCGCTCCAGGACGCCTTGCAAAACTTAAATTATTTGCTCAAAGCAGAGCAATGGTTTCACTTTCTCTCTTATGGGATTTTCTAGGTTGAGGGGAAACGCTGTTCCATTTATCGGAGAGAAAAATATGAGTTCTCTAATCTTCGTTACGGCGTTATAAGATGTTTTTCTTTTTTGCGCGCGCCGCTCGTGTCCTTTGTCTTTGGAGCCGCAGGTGAATCCAGTTTATTCCGCTCAGGAGTTCCAACTTTCGGATGCCCAGTCGGGCATCTGGATCGCGCAGGCGATCGATCCCGCAAGTCCCGCCTTCAGTATTGCTGAGTATGTTGATATTCGCGGGCCTCTTCGTCCAGACCTTTTTGCATTGGCGTTGCGCCAGGTGGTGAATGAGTGCGATTGTTTGCGTTTACGCATTTTTTCGCGAGCCGAAGGGGCTCGACAGTCCATCGCGCCCTTCTCAGATTGGGACTTGCCCTTTATTGACCTCAGCTCGCAGGCCGGGCCGTTCGCAGCTGCAGATGCATGGATGCGCGAAGATCTTACGCGCCCCGTCCAGCCCAATCGGGATCCGCTGTTTTTTTATGCGTTGCTTCGTGTCGGCCTGGATCGCTTTTTTTGGTACGTACGTTATCACCACCTCTGCATGGATGGTTTTGGCGGCGCACTGATTGCCAAACGCGCGGCGGAAATATATTCCTCGCTTGCGCAGGCCCGCGCCGTTCCGCCGTGTACTTTCCAATCTTCTCTTGGTCTGCTTGATGAAGAAGAAAAATATCACCGCATTGGACGCAGCCGTGATCGCGAGTACTGGCTGGCAGCTCTCAGTGCCCGTCCCAATGCCGTTACGCTCTCCGGCAAACCGCCCGTAAGATCGCGTACCTTCATCCGCCATAGTGGTAGCTTGCCTGTGGAACTTACTGCGTCACTGGCTTCCATGGGAAGAACTCTCGGCGCCAGTCTGGCGCAGGTGATTGAGACCGCCGCCGCACTTTACCTCCATCGCCTCACCGGGGCGGAGGACGTAATTTTGGGATTACCCCTGACCGCCCGCGTTGGACGCAAGATGCGCAGTATTCCCGGCATGGTTTCAAACATTTTGCCGTTGCGCATTACTTTTGCCCACAGCGGGACCTTTGCCGATCTTGTAACGCAGGTGGTAAAGCGCAAGGCGGAAATAATACGCCACCAGCGCTATCGCGCTGACGATCTGCGGCGTGACCTTGGATTGCAACCATCTGATCCCGACATTTACGGCTTGCTCGTAAACGTGATGTCCTTTGATTACGATCTGAATTTCACCGGATGCGAGACCGCGACGCACAACTTGTCCAACGGTCCCGTCGATGAGTTTGCCATTGCTGTTTATGACCGCCAGGAAGGCTCCGATCTCCGCATTGATTTTGACGCTAATCCAGCGCACTACACGCTGGACGAGGTCGCAGCTCACCAGCAGAGATTCATTGCTCTATTGCATCAGTTAGTTTCCCCTGGGCTTCCGCTTCATGCCTACGGGCTCTTGCTGCCAGGCGAGCTGGACACGGTCGTTTCCAGCTTCAATGCCAATACGCATGCGGTTGCCGAAACCACCTTGCCGCAACTCATGGAAGCCCAGGTGGCCCGCACTCCTGATCTCACGGCTGTTGTGTTTGGAGAAAGCTTCTTGACCTACGCTGAGTTAAATGCCCGCGCCAACCGACTGGCTCGTCACCTTGTGGCAATGGAAATCGGCCCGGAAGCGCTGGTTGGCATTGCCCTTGAACGCTCGCTCGAACTGGTAATCGCAATTGTTGCCACCTTGAAATCCGGCGCGGCATATCTCCCACTTGATCCCGATTATCCGCAGGCGCGAATCGAGCATATGGTCAGGGATGCGGCGCCTCGCGTGGTGCTTACGAATCAGGCAACGCTGGCGCGACTCCCGCAGGTAAGCGATTGTGAATTCAAGAGCGTTGAGGAAGCGGAGTTCCAGCAATTGCTCCAAAGCCTGCCCACGCACAACCTGAGCGACGCAGAACGAACTTCCATTTTGCTGCCGCAGCATCCTGCGTATGCAATCTATACTTCCGGTTCTACCGGTACACCAAAGGGTGCCGTCAATACACATCAGGGAATCGTCAATCGCTTGCTCTGGATGCAGGCGCAGTACGGGCTCACTGCAGACGATCGTGTGCTGCAGAAAACCCCTTTCAGCTTTGACGTCTCCGTGTGGGAATTTCTCTGGCCCCTGATTCAAGGCTCGAGCCTCGTTTTGGCAAAGCCTGGCGGCCATAGAGACCCGGCATATCTGGCTTCACTCATCAACGAGCAACAAGTAACGACGGTGCACTTCGTCCCCTCCATGCTTAGCGTATTTCTGGAGGAGCCGCTCGCTGCTACTTGTAACAGTTTGCGTCGAGTGATCTGCAGCGGTGAGGCATTGCATGGCGACGTGCAAGAAAAGTTTGTCCGCGTGCTGAACGCGGCTCTCCACAATCTCTATGGCCCGACCGAAGCATCTGTGGATGTCACCTTCTGGGAATGTCTGCGAGAGGCGGAGGTATACAACATTCCTATCGGCAGGCCGATATGGAACACCCGAATGTATGTGCTCGATCGCTTTCTCCATCCTCTGCCGGTGGGAGTTGCAGGAGAGCTTTACATTGGGGGTATAGGCTTGGCGCGCGGCTACCTGAATCGGCCATCGCTGACGGCAGAGAGGTTCACTGCCGACCCTTTTTCAGCTTCGGGGTCGCGCATGTACCGCACTGGCGATCTGGCTCGCTGGCAGCGGGACGGGACCCTCGAGTTTCTTGGCCGTGCCGATCAGCAGGTGAAAATCCGCGGCTTCCGCATAGAGCTTGGGGAAATTGAAACTTCCCTTACGGCGCAGGCCGAGATCAACCAAGCAATCGTCATAGCGCGTGAGAATGGTGCTTCCGGCAAACAGCTCGTGGCCTATATCGTTCTTGCCGGCGAGAAGCCGTTTGATCTGCCGGATTTACACCGTCGTCTGGCAGAGCGGCTGCCCAGACACATGTTGCCCGCGGCGATAGTGGTGCTGCCGGCTCTGCCGCTTACGCCTAACGGCAAAATCGATCGCCGAGCTTTGCCGGCGCCGGAATGGCGCGGCAACAGCAATGCTCCTCCGCGCACACCGGAGGAAGAAATTCTCTGCCATATTTTTGGAGAAGTGCTGTCACTGGAACGCATTGGCATTCATGACAGCTTTTTCGATCTTGGCGGTCACTCGCTCACGGCGATGCAGCTTCTCAGCCGCATTCATGCAACATTCGGAATTGATCTGCCAGCACGCTCTCTCTTCGATTCGCCGACGGTTGCGCAACTGGCGATCCAGCTTGGCGCATTTGAAAAGGACAATTTACTCACAGGCCCTCAGCCTCGTCCGGAACGCTTGCCGGTTTCTTTCTCGCAACAGCGGCTCTGGTTTATTGATCAACTCGAAGGAAGCAGCGCGCAATACCACATCCCTGAGGCGCTGCGTATTCGCGGCGATTTGGATGTTACGGCTCTTGAATCTGCCGTGAATGCAATGATCGAGCGGCATGAGAGTTTGCGCACCTGCTTCGCGCAGATTGACGGCGAGCCCACGCAGATTATCTGCCCGCATCTGACGCTTGACGTCCCTTTGATTGACCTGACTGCGTTCGATTCGCAACAGCAGCAGAAAGAATTAAATGCCGCGCTGCATAAGGAGTGGGAGGAACCATTCGACCTTACACATGGAGCTCTGTTGCGCGCAAAGTTGATCAAGCTTTCAGCGCAGGAACATATTTTTCTCCGAACTTTTCATCACATTGTGGCTGACGGCTGGTCAGAAGAGATTTTTGATCGTGAGTTCGCGGAGATGTACGCGGCATTGCGCGAAGGACGCCGGCCCGCTCTTCCTCCGCTGCCGCTGCAGTACGCTGACTACGTTCTTTGGCAACGTAGCGCTGCCACAGAGCCCCGGCGGTCTGCTGCTTTGGAGTACTGGAGCAAACAATTACTCCAGGCGCCTGATCAATTGGACCTTCCACGTGACAGGCCTCGGCCGACGCGCCAGAGCTTTTCCGGCGAACTGTTGCACTTAACATTTCCTGAGGAACCGCTCTCCGCTCTGGAAAACCTCGCCCGCAGAAATGATTGCACTCTTTACATGGCCCTGGTTGCGGCCTTCTCCGTGCTGTTGCAGCGCTACAGTGGTCAGAACGATATCCTGATCGGAACTCCCGTTGCTAACCGCCCAGAACCGCGCCTGGAAAAAGTCATTGGATACTTTTCCAGTGCCATCGTCATGCGGATGCAACTCGATCCTGATCAAAGTTTTACCGACCTGCTGAAGCAGGCGCGCACAACGGCGTTGGATGCTTATCGTCACCAGGATGTTCCTTTTGAGCAACTGGCGCGCGAAGCTCAACACGGTCTCAATTACCCTCCGGTTTTCCAGGTCATGTTCGCGCTTCAGAATGCGCCGGCAAGCATGCATGCTCTGCCGGGACTTCAAGTTGAGCCTGTCATGGATGATCAACCGCGTGTTCGGCTTGATCTGGAACTGTATGCCTGGCAACGGGACAAGAGGCTTGAGCTCTGCTGGCTCTATAACCGTGATTTGTTTGATCGCTGGCGCATCGAGCAGATGGCTGGCGACTTTGGCCGATTGTTGGGGTCCGTGATCGCCGAGCCGAATGTGGCGCTGCATCGCTTGCAGATGATCTCTGCCGCCGATCGCCATCGCCTCTTGGTTGAGTGGAACCAGACGACGGTCGGTTATTCCCAAAAATCATGCGTTCACAATTTGTTTGAGGAGCAGGCTGCCAAAACACCTTTGGCGGTTGCCGCTGAACTGGCGGAGCAACGCGTGACCTATGGTGAGCTTGAGCATCATGCCAACCAGCTCGCGCACCATCTCGCAAAGCTGGGCGTGAGGCCAGATGTAAGAGTTGGGATTTGCATGGAGCGCAGTCTGGAATTGTTGGTAGCTCTTCTGGGCGTGCTAAAGGCGGGTGGCGCATATGTGCCTCTTGATCCTGCTTATCCTCAAGAGCGCCTTGCCTATATGTTGGAGGATTCTGACGCCGGCATACTGCTTATTCAAAGCACGTTGCTTTCAAACTTGCCCAACAGCCATGCCCGGGTGATCGCCCTTGATGCGGACTGGAACCGAATCGAGCAAGAGCCTCATCATCGCCCGCAGGTTGAGGTCCGTTCAGAAAATCTCGCCTACATAATCTATACATCGGGATCAACCGGACAGCCCAAAGGTGTTGCCGTGGAGCATCGGCAGGTTTGCAATCAGTTGTTCTGGGCTGGTGAAGCATTGTCGCTCACTGCGGCGGATTGCGTGTTGCAGAAAGCGTCCTTCAGTTTTGACGCTTCGATACTGGAAATCTTTCTGCCTTTGGCTTATGGATCGCGTATTGCTATTGCTGCGCCGGGAGGCGAGCGGGATACGGATTATCTGCTGCAACTTGCCATTGGGAAATCGGTCAGCTACGTCGACTTGGCTCCTTCTTTGCTGGACGCGCTGCTTGATCATCCGCGGATTCAGCAGTGGACGTCTCTTAGGATCATAAGCAGCGGAGCAGAAGCGCTGAAGCCCGAGCTCTCAGACATTTTTTACCAGAAGCTCTCCGCTAAACTCTGGAACACTTACGGCCCGACTGAAACCACAGTTCAGTCCACGTATGCGAAGAGTGTGCCGCAAGCGCGCACCGTTCCCATTGGCAAACCTGTCGCGAATACAAGTTTGTATGTGCTCGACGGTCGTCTTGATCCAGTGCCGGTAGGTGTAGCCGGAGAGTTGTACATCGGCGGCGCGGGAGTGACACGTGGTTACTGGAACCGCCCTGCACTCACCGCAGAAAAGTTTATTGCTGATCCGTTTGTGTCAGTGCCGGGAAAGCGGCTGTATCGAACCGGCGATCTGGTCCGGTGGTTGCCCGATGGCAATCTGGAATTCCTGGGGCGCGTTGACCATCAGGTAAAAATTCGCGGCTTCCGGATAGAGCTGGGCGAAATCGAAAGTGCGCTCAGATCTCACGACGGCGTTGCTGATGCCATTGTGACGGTGCAGGAGCGAGGCAGCGTGAGGCAACTCGCGGCGTATGTAATTGCCCGACAGTTTGACTCAGGACTGGAAACGGACCTCGCAGAAACTCTCCAGAAACATTTGCGTCGATCATTGCCAGCTTACATGGTACCTGGTGTTATCTCCGTCCTGTCAGCGTGGCCCCTGACGCCCAGCGGCAAAGTTGACCGCCGCGTTCTTTCATCTCTCAGCCAGAACGGTGGTGAGCAACAATTGCCACGGACACCGGAAGAAGAAGTGTTGTGCGCGGTGTTTGCAGATGTGTTGGGAGCAGAGCGGGTGGGCATTCACGACAACTTCTTTGAACTGGGCGGGCACTCGCTGCTCGCGGCGAAGCTGGTCAGCCGGGTGAGGGCCGCGCTGGGCAAAGAGGTGAGCATTCGGGCGCTGTTTGAATCGCCCACGGTAGCGGAGTTAGTCGAGCGCCTAGATGAAGACCGGCTCAGTGAAGACCAAACTGTGCGTCCCGCGCTGATCGCAAAGGTGCGGTCAGAGCGAGTGCCGTTGTCGTATGCGCAGCAGCGGTTGTGGTTTTTGTACCAGATGGAAGGAGCGGGAGCGACGTACAACATACCGCTGGCGTTGCGGCTGCAAGGTGATCTGAATACAACTGCGCTGGAGCAGGCGCTGGGGGATGTGGCGGAGAGGCATGAAGCATTGCGGACGGTGTTTCCGCAGGAAGAAGGAGTGCCGTACCAGAAGGTGCTGAGCGGGGAAGAGGCGCGGCCGGAAATCACATTGGAGAGTATCAAGGAATCGGAGCTGAGCGAGCGATTGAGGGAAGCGGCGGGAGTGGGAATGGAACTGGAGCTGGAGCTGCCGCTGCGGGCGTGGCTGTTCCGGCTGGCGGAAGGCGAGGGCCGTAGCTACGTGTTGTTGCTGGTGCTGCACCACATAGCGGGAGACGGATGGTCGCTCAATCCACTGGCGCGTGATCTGGAAGAGGCGTACCGGGCGCGAATCAAGAAGCAGGCGCCGGAGTGGGAGCCGCTGCCGGTGCAGTACGGAGATTACACGCTGTGGCAGCGGGAGCTGCTGGGGAGCGAGAGTGATCCGGAGAGTGTAATCAGCCGGCAGCTGGAGTACTGGAAGAAGGCGCTGGAGGGGATGCCGGAAGAGCTGGCGCTGCCCGCGGATCGAACGCGACCGGCGGTGATGAGCTATCGAGGGGGAACGGTGGCGCTGGAGCTGGATGCGGAGCTGCATCAGGGATTGCGAACTCTGGCGCGGAGAAGCGGAGCGAGTTTGTTCATGGTGCTGCAGGCGGGAGTGGCGGCATTGCTGTCGCGGCTGGGAGTGGGCGAAGACATTCCCATTGGGACGGTGGTGGCGGGACGGAGTGAAGCGGAGCTGGAAGAGCTGGTGGGATTCTTTGTGAACACGCTGGTGCTGCGGACCGATCTTTCTGGCGATCCAACATTTACCGAGCTGATCGAGCGGGTAAGGCGATTTGCGCTGGAGGCGTACAGCCATCAGGAAGTGCCGTTTGAGCGGTTGGTGGAGGCGGTGCAGCCGGCGCGCTCGCAATCCCGCCATCCTCTGTTTCAGGTGGTGCTGGTGCTGCAGAACGCGCCGGAAGCGAAGCTGGACCTGCCGGGAATGAACATTCAACAAGTTATTGTTTCCACTCATCAGGCTCAGTTCGATCTTGCTTTTACGTTGAATGAGACTTTTGATTCTGCCGGGAACGCAGTCGGCGTCGCGGGGACGCTGGAATATAGTTTTGATCTGTTCGATCCTCAAACGGCAGCCAATCTGGCCGCAGCGTTAGTCCATATGCTGCGCGAGATATCGAGGGAACCAAAAGTACGTTTGCGGCAGCTCGAGCCCTCCTTCGGTCTGCAAGATCAACAGTCACATGCGTCACAAGTGCCGAGTGAAGCGGTTACGCTATCAAATAAGCCAGCGGTGACGATAGCTGGCAGAATCGGCTCGCGCCCACGGCAGCGTGAAAACAAACGACTGCCGCGAACACCCAGGGAGCAGACGTTCTGCCGCCTGTTTGCAGAGCTGCTTTCGCTTGAGCAGGTGGGCGCCAATGAAAACTTCTTCCATCTGGGCGGAGATAGCATCCTTTCTATTCAACTTATCAGTAAGGGCAGAAAGATGGGACTCTTACTTTCTCCGCGAGACATCTTCCAACATCAGACGCCGGAAGCCCTGGCTCTTGCGGCACGAGCAGTCACGTCCGATCCAGCGACGACATCAATCGATGAAGATGGCACGCTACTGCCAACGCCGATCATCCAGGCACTCTTTGAGCAGGGTAGTGCGTTCAAACGGTTTCATCAATCTGTCTTGCTGCAGGTTCCGGCAGATTTACTGGAAGCAGACCTTGTTCGCTTGCTGCAGCTGCTGATCGATCAGCACGGGTCACTGCGACTTAGGCTAGGAGTGAATAACGATCTGCAGATTGCTCCGCGCGGCTGGGTGCAGGCTAGAGACTGCGTAACGATTGTACATTCCGCCAGCAGCACTGAATCAGGAAAGGCTGCGGCGCTCGCAGCAGAGCGCCATTTGGACCCTCAAGCGGGCCGAATGGTCCACGCCGTTTGGTTCAGGGGAAACAGCCGTCTGCTTTTGATGATCCATCACCTTGCCGTGGATGGAGTGTCATGGCGCATTCTGCTTTCTGATCTAGCTGCGGCATGGGGAGCCATGGTTCGTGGTGAAGCGCCAATGTTTGAGCCTGAAGCAACGCCATTTCGACGCTGGGCACAGTATCTCTCCGAGCGTGCAAACCATCAGTCTGTTCTATCCGAGCTTGATTATTGGAAGGGCGCGCTGTCCGGCGCACCACTGCTTCCCGGAAGATTGCTTGAACCCGCAAAGGACAACATTGCGAGCGCCGGAAATCTGCGTGTGAGTTTGCCGGTTGATTTAACCACCGCACTTCTTACTTCCGTGCTGGAAGCGTTTCATGCGCAGATCAATGACGTGCTGTTGACGGCCCTGGCACTTGCATCATTTCAATGGCGGCGGTTCTATAGCGCAACGAATGACAGGACGATGACAATTGATCTGGAAGGCCACGGTCGCGAACCTATGGATAGCGGGTTCGATCTCTCGCGGACCGTGGGCTGGTTCACCAGCGTCTTTCCTGTGCGTCTTGATCTTCAAGACACCAATTCCGATATCGACCTTCATGAATTCACTGCCCGCCGGTCCGGCCTTGGACGAGCCCTCAAGCTTATTAAAGATCAATTGCACGCCATTCCAAACCGGGGACTGCATTACGGATTGTTGCGCTATTTGAACTCTGAATCTGAGAGACATCTGTCTGCTCTGCCCACGCCGCAACTTGCCTTCAACTATCTCGGCAGGTTTGCCGCACAGGAAGGAGCACTGTGGCTGCCTACGGGGGATGATGCCGGTTTTGGCGGAGGTGCTGATCCGGAAATGCCGCTCCTTCACTTGGTAGAGATTGACGCGGTGGTCGCCGATGGATCTGAAGGGTCGCGGCTTACAGCGAACTTCAACTGGGCCAAAAACCATCTGGAAGAATCTGCCGTTCGCGAGCTGGCGGTGTTGTGGCAGCGCGCGCTGGAGTCCATCGTGCATTACGCTGGACAACGCGGCAACGGCGGGCACAGCGCTTCAGATTTTCCTCTGGTCTCTCTGTCGCTTGGGCAGGTTGAACAGATTGAAGCTGCGTTGCCGTCTATTGTTGACATCCTTCCGCTTTCGCCGCTGCAGGAAGGGTTGCTCTTTCACTCGTTGTACGCGACCGGCGAAGACGTATACACCGTCCAAACCAATCTTGAATTTGAAGGAGAAATATTTCCCGGGCAACTAAAGCAGGCAATCGAAGTCCTGCTTGTGCGATATCCCAACCTGCGGGTTTCTATTTATCGCGAAGGTCTGGAGCAGCCTGTACAGGTAGTCCCTGCCGCAGTCGATCTTCCCTGGCGCCAAGTGGATCTTTCGATGCTGGACAAGGAGGCCCAGGGCCTGCGCTGCGCTGAGATCGTCTCTGCCGAAAGACGTAAAGGTTTCATATTCTCTTCAGGTCCGCTACTGCGTTTTGTACTGGTACGGCTGGCTCCTGAACGTCATGTGCTGGTGTTCACCAATCATCACTTGATTCTGGATGGCTGGTCAACGCCCGTATTGATTGGAGAAATGCTGGAGCTTTACAGCAATGGCATTAATCTTGATGCATTGCCCCGTGTACGGCCCTATACCGATTATCTGGCATGGTTGAAGACGCAGGACCATTCCGCAGCCCTTGCGGTATGGAAGAACTACCTGGGTGAGTTAGAGAGTCCCACCATCATGGCGTCGCAGCTTCAAGACGCTAGACAGGCTGAGACGCTGATTCCCGCTTCCTGGCGGCATGATCTCTCACTGGAACTCACAGCTGCGCTCAATGCAAAGGCCCGCGAGCGTGGCTTGACTCTAAATACAGTCTTGCAGGGACTTTGGGCGGTGCTGCTGGCGCGCCTGAGTAATCGCAACGATGTCGTATTCGGCATCACGGTATCGGGGCGGTCGCCGGAGTTGGCTGGAATCGAGCAGATGGTGGGACTGTTCATTAATACAGTTCCGTTGCGCGTTCGAATGCAGCCTGGCGAATGCTTCGTTGACGTTCTGGCGAGAATTCAAAAAAGTCAATCGGAGACGCTCAATGTCTATCATCTGGGGTTGAGCGAAATCCAACACGAATCCGGATTCGAACAACTGTTTGACACGATCTTTGTCTTTGAGAATTATCCGCTCGATCGTTCTCTTCTGGAACGCTCATTCGGTGGGCTGCGAATCTCGGACGTCGAGATGCGGGATGGGGCGCACTATCCGCTGGCGTTGATGATCGCCCCAGATGACCGTCTGCATGTCCGTCTTGACTATGATCCGGCGCGATTTACAGCTGAAGATGCCGGGAAGATTGCCTCGCGCTTCATCCGGTTGCTGGAATCCGCTGCGACCCGGCCTGACGCTCCATGGCACCAGCTTGACTTGTTTATGGATGGCGAACGCCGCGCTGTGCTGGACGAATTCAACAACACGTTGCTGCCGCTTCCCAGTACCACCATGGCAGAGATTTTTGAAAAGAGTGCTGCGCATGCGCCGCAGTCAATCGCAATCGTGCAAGGCGAGTTCTCAATGAGTTATGGCGAACTGAACCGCCACGCCAATCGCCTTGCTCATTGCTTGATAGAAAAAGGCATCGGCCCGGAATCTTTGGTTGGTGTTTCCATAGATCGTTCGGCTGACATGGTGGCGGCCATCATTGCCATCTGGAAAGCAGGCGCCGCTTACCTTCCGCTCGATTCCGAGTACCCTCGCGCGCGTCTCGAACACATGTTGAAAGACGCTATGCCAAAGCTGGTGCTTACGGAGTCCAAACTGCAACTTCGATTGCCGCAAATAGCGGGAGTTGAGTTTTTTGCTCTTGATGCTCCGGAAGTCGCCGCGGCCATGAAGCGCGCATCTGAGCGTAATACCAATCGGCCGGTTCTGCCCCAGCATCCGGCCTATGTGATCTATACCTCGGGATCGACTGGTATTCCCAAAGGAGTGGTTGTTACACATCAGGGCATTCCTTCATTGGCCGCCAGTCAGGCAGAACGGCTCAAGCTGACAGAACAGTCACGCATCCTGCAATTTGCTTCGCTGAATTTCGATGCTTCCTTTTGGGAATGCCTGATGGCCTTGAGTACTGGCGCCACGTTAGTCCTGCCGGAACAACAGCGCGAAGGAGCGGCATTGTATGAGCTTCTTGTCTCGCAGAAAGTTACCCATGCCTTATTACCCGTTCCCGTGCTCGCGAGCCTGGAAGAATTTGATACGTTGCCATTGCAATGCTTGATGAATGGTGGTGAGGCCCTGAGCGGAGGGGCAGTCACGCGCTGGTCAGCGGGACTGCGCATGATCAATGCCTATGGACCTACGGAAACTACAGTTTGCGCGACCATTGGCTTGCCGTTGTCAGGCTCTGCCAATCCACCGATTGGTTCTCCGATTTGCAACACGCGTGTGTATGTGCTCGATAGCAATCTGGAACCTGTGCCTTTTGGGGTCGCCGGGGAGTTGTACATTTCCGGCGCCGGTCTGGCCCGGGGATATTTGAACCGTCCCGCATTAGCGGCGGAGCGCTTTATTGCTAACCCATATGCAATTGATCCGGGCGCGCGCATGTATCGCACCGGCGATCTGGGGCGTTGGCGCGAGGACGGAATGCTCGATTTTGTTGGCCGCGCCGACGAGCAGATAAAGATTCGCGGGTTCCGTATTGAGCTGGGTGAGATCGAATCTGCGCTACGTTCACTGCCGGAAATTGCAGAGGCCGCAGTGGCGCTGAAAGAAGATGCCTCATCTGGGAGACAACTTGTTGCTTATCTGGTACCGAGTAATGGAGCCCTGCCCGAACATTCGGCGCTGCGCCGCAGGCTAAATGAACGGCTGCCTGCGCATATGCTGCCTTCGGATTTTATGCCGATTGAAAAATTACCGCGTTCTCCCAACGGCAAAATTAACCGGGCCGCTCTTCCTGTTTGGGCGCGGCAGTCGAGCAACATACGTGCGCCACGGTCCCAGGAAGAAACTGCGTTATGTGCAATGTTTGCTGAGGTATTGCGCCGAGGACAGGTAGGCGTAGAAGACGATTTTTTCGCGCTTGGTGGCGACTCTTTGTCAGCCATGCGCCTGGTGGGACGTGTCTGTAGTGCCTTCGGCGTTGCGCTTTCTTTGCGCGATTTTTATTCCGCAAGCACTGTAGGTGGCCTGGCCAATTTGATCCAAGCCATCCAGTTTACCGCCGCGCCTATGCAAGCAGGCGAGGCGTCTCTGGATGAGGAAGTTTTTGAAGAAGAGGAAATATGAGTTGTGCTGAACTGCTGCTTGAGCTGAGAAACCTTGGCGCGCGCGTCTGGCTGGAAGATGATCGCTTGCGCGTGGCTGCGCCACAGGGAGCGCTCACAAATGAAATCCGTCGTGAACTCAAAGATCGCCGCAGTGAACTGCTGGATTGGCTGAAAAGACAGGGCTCCTCCAACATACCGCTGGCGCTTCGGTTGCAAGGCGAGCTGAATACAACTGCATTGGAGCAGGCGCTGGGGGATGTGGCGGAGAGGCATGAGGCATTGCGGACGGTGTTTCCGCAGGAAGAGGGAGTGCCGTACCAGAAGGTGTTGAGCGGGGAAGAAGCGCGGCCGCGGCTGACGATCGAGACGATCAGGGAATCGGAGCTGAAGCAGCGATTAGAGGAAGCGGCGGGAGTGGGGATGGAACTGGAGCGGGAGCTGCCGCTGCGGGCGTGGCTGTTCCGGCTGACGGAAGGCGAGGGCCATAGCTATGTGCTGCTGCTGGTGCTGCACCACATAGCGGGAGACGGGTGGTCGCTGAATCCGCTGGCGCGTGATCTGGAAGAGGCGTATGGGGCGCGAATCAAGAATCAGACGCCGAAGTGGGAGCCATTGCCGGTGCAGTACGGAGACTACACACTGTGGCAGCGGGAACTGCTGGGCGACGAAGGTGATGAGCAAAGCCTGATCAGCCGGCAGCTGGAGTACTGGAAGAAGGCGCTGGAAGGAATGCCGGAAGAGCTGGCGCTGCCCACGGATCGAACGCGACCGGCGGTGATGAGCTATCGCGGAGGAACGGTGGCGCTGGAGCTGGACGCGGAGCTGCATCAGGGATTGCGAACTCTGGCGCGAAGAAGCGGAGCGAGTTTGTTCATGGTGCTGCAGGCGGGAGTGGCGGCATTGCTGTCGCGGCTGGGAGGGGGCGAAGACATTCCCATTGGGACGGTGGTGGCGGGACGGA
>JAIQGK010000031.1 GCA_020072645.1 Terriglobia bacterium | reverse complement strand
CAGTGCGGACGCCGGGCGCGGTGGCGGTGGTATGCGGGGGCAATCAGCTTACTTACAAAGAGTTGAATCTGCGAGCGAACCGCTTGGCGCATTATCTGCGGCAACTAGGGGTGAAGCCGGATGACCGGGTGGCGATATGCCTGGAGCGAAGCGTGGAGATGGTGGTAGGGATGTTGGGAGTGTGGAAGGCGGGTGGAGCATACGTGCCGTTGGATCCGAGCTATCCAGCAGAGCGGCTGCAATACATGCTGGAAGACAGTGAACCGAAAGTCATCCTCACCCAAACACACCTGAAAGAATTGACCAAAGGAATGCACAGGGATATTGAAGTGCTCGTCTTGGGAAAGACTGCTGTGTGGCAAGAAGCAGCCGAGATGAACTTGAACTCGATTGGTGTTGATTCCCGGCGTCTGGCATACGTGATCTACACTTCTGGATCCACAGGCAGACCCAAAGGCGTGATGGTGGATCAAGCAGGACTCCTGAACTACTTGTGGTGGGCAATTCATACCTACAATTTCCAAGACTCTGCCATTGTTGCGTCGTCATTTTCTTTTGATGCCACGATTACAAGCCTGTATGGGCCGTTACTGTGTGGAAACAAAGTTCGGCTGGTTCAAGAAGGGCACGAAATCGAGGGCGCACGAAAAGAGATCGCCCGGCTCAATGAGCCCGCACTGATGAAGATAACGCCTGCACATCTGGAATCCCTGGGAAATAATCTGGCGCCGGAACCAGCGAGCGCAATCCACACTTTTGTCATCGGTGGTGAAGCACTAAAAAGTTCGATTGCTCAACAATGGCAGCAACTCCACCCCTCTGTACGGCTGGTTAACGAATACGGACCGACCGAAACTGTTGTTGGCTGTACCGTTTATGACGTCCCCCAAGCAGTAAACTTGGCAACAATTCCCATAGGTCAGCCCATTGCTAATATGCGCATTTACATTCTGGATCGTCATTTCCAGGTAGTGCCGATGGGGGTAGTGGGGGAAATTTTCATCAGCGGCACAGGAGTGGCACGTGGATATTGGAAACAACCGAAACTCACAGCGGAGCGGTTTGTGCCCGATCCGTTTAGCACAGCATGCGGAGTGCGGATGTACCGCACCGGCGACTTGGGGCGGTGGCGGGCTGATGGGAATATCGAATTTGTGGGACGCAACGATGATCAGGTGAAGATACGTGGTTATCGCATTGAACTCGGAGAGGTTGAGGTGGTGATGAAGGAGGAGAAGGCGGTGAAGGAGGCGGTGGTAGTGCGAGAAGAAAAAGGCGGGGAGAATCGCTTGGTAGCGTACTACACGGTTGTGGAAGGGAGTGCCGAGGGGAAGATTCCTGACGCGGAAATATTGCGAACCTATCTTACGTCCAAATTGCCAGAGTACATGGTGCCGGCAGTGTATGTGGTGCTGGCGAAGCTGCCGCTGACGGCGAACGGGAAGCTAGACCGGAGGGCGTTGCCTGCGGTGGCGGGAGATGTTTACGCCAGGGGAAGGTACGAAGAACCGGAAGGAGATACGGAGAGGGACTTGGCGAAGATATGGGAGGAGTTATTGCAGGTGGAGCGGGTGGGGCGGAAGGACAATTTTTTCGCTTTGGGAGGCCATTCACTACAAGCCATGCAGCTCAGCGCGCTCGTGCGACAAAGACTGGGAATGGAAGTCGCGATCAGCGAGCTGTTTGCGCATCCCGAATTGCATTCATTTGCGGCCACCCTGGCGCTTCCTGAGCGGTCGAGTGCAAGCGCGGTAGCTATACGGCAGAGCGGTATAGAACGCCCGCTCTTTCTTACCCATGAGGGCGCAGATGAAATTATCTATGCCCACGTTCTTACTCCCTACATTGATCGCAATATTCCTATATATGCACTGCCTGCTGAGCAAAAAGGCGAAGATCGCTTACGCACTGTTCAAGGAATTGCGCAAAGAATGGTGGGCATGATCCGAGCGGTTCAACCAGCGGGGCCCTATCGCGTCGGGGGGTTTGCTATGGGTGCAAATCTGGCCTATGAAGTCGCTATGCAGCTGCTTGGTGCGAATGAAGAAGTAGAGGTGCTGGCTCTTATAGAATGGGAATTGATTAATGAAAATCGTTATCAACTTCTTATTGACACGGGGGCTTTAAATCAAGATCCACGGCTTGAATTCCTTACGATAGTGTATCTTCACATTGTCAGATCAGGCATAGGTGAATCGGCGCAGAAGGCGATTCTGGAGTTGAAAAAGTCGTCTCAATCCTTGGATGAGCTTTTTTATCATTGCAAACGCATGGGCTGGCTTCCTTTGCCGTACGAAACTCCGCTGCAATTCCACAGGATCGCGCAACGCAAGGTCGATTTGAAAAAAGCGCCGTGTTTTCTTTCCACGTTGCCGATTGATGTGCATTTGTTTGTTGCTCGTGACGAGAAGACAGTTCAGCGTTCCCTTGCTTATTTCACGTCTCAAGTGCCTGGCATTCGCTTGCAATGCATGCCGGTTTCCGGCACTCACGCCACAGTGGTGCAAAAACCCAATGTCGAGGAACTGGGGCGGGCCCTCTCACAGGTCATCCGAGAAAAGACAGGAAAAAGGTTTTCACTTTTTGATTCCTGGTCTTATGTGCGAACTCTGAGATCTGTTGCGCAAGATAAGTATCCACCTCTGTTCTGCGTGCCCGCAGTGGGAATGGGTGCGAACTTTTTTTCTGGACTGGCTTCTTGCTTGAGCGAGTCCCAAGCGGTGTATGCCTTTCAGCCCCGAGGATTGGAAGACGATTCCATTCCGCATTCCACCATTGAGGCCGCAGCCGCCTCTTACTTAAAGGATCTGATAAACATCTCTCCTCATGGTCCAGTACACCTCATCGGGCATATACAGGGAGGATGGATAGCCCTCGAAATGGCATTACTGCTCTCTGCTGCTGGCCGTGATCAGGTATCACTCACCATGCTCGATAGTGAACCTCCGGACGACGACAAATCTTGGGCGGTACGTGAACGGCTGCCAAACGAAATTGTCGCTGAATGTCTCAAGATGGTGCAGCTTGCGACCGGCTGCGCACCAAACAATGTGGCTGATTTGGAACGTAAAACCCCGGATAGACAACAGGAGATTCTGCTTTCCCTCCTGACCGAGGCTGGAATCCTGTCAGTCGGATCGGTTGCGGATGATCTGTACAGATTCGTGAAGACGATGGGAATAGTATTGCGGACCGGTTACACGCCGCGTAGACCTTTTCCTGGCCTAATTCGTTTCGTTGGTGCCTCCGATCACCTGGAATCGCAGCTTTCCCAGGAAAAGGTAGTCCTTGGTTGGAAAAGATGGGGAATGGATGTAGCTCGATTTCGAGTGCCGGGCAACCGCATTACGATGTTGAAACCACCTCATGTGCGCGTTCTTGTTGATGTTTTACAACTGGAAGTTCATTAAACCATGGTCGGCGCTTCAGGATGAGACTGAATCGGCATGTATTGTGGCATCCTTCTTGATCTTCAATCACTCTGCAAAATTTAGATAGCCCCTTTCGTCCCACAAGCCCCCGGTTGCAATCGGAGGAGGAAATATGCACCATAAATTTAGGCTGATTATTGTTGGCGGTGGGTCAGCTGGTTGGATGACGGCCGCTTACCTGAGCAAAGCTTTCGACCATGGTGTTGATATCCAACTTGTCGAATCCTCCAATATCCATACCGTAGGAGTCGGAGAAGCGACCTTCAGCACCATTCGGCTCTTCTTCGATTTTCTCGGTTTGGAAGAGGAGGATTGGATGTGCCACTGCAATGCCAGCTATAAACTGGCGATAAAATTTGTGGACTGGAATGCAGAAAAGCGTCATTTCTATCATCCTTTTCAACGTTTTGGCTCCGTCGAAGGCACCAGCATGGTTCAGTGGTGGCTGAAGCTGAATAGCAATATTGCACCGTTCGACTATTCCTGCTTCTCAGTTCCAGCCATATGCGATGCTCTGAAATCTCCCCGCTTCCAAGATGGCCGCATTTTTGACAGTAAGGTGGATAGATATCTTTCCTCCAGCGATCCGGATAAAGCCCTGCTGCTGGAAGAACTGAAAATCCAGTATCCCTATGCTTATCACTTCGATGCCAGTCTCATTGCCAAGTTCATGTCTAGGTACGCTCAACAACGAGGTGTGCACCAGATCATTGATGATGTGCTGGACGTCAAGATGACGGAAAATGGATTCATCCAAGGCATTCGCACGGCCAATCATGGATTAATTGAAGGAGATCTTTTCGTTGATTGCACTGGTTTTCGTGGCATGCTCATTAATGGGGTCCTGAAAGAACCCTTTATTTCCTATGCCAGGTCCTTGCCAAACGATAGTGCTATAGCTCTTCAAATCCCGAGCTATCCGGATACAGAAGGCATACAACCATACACTACTGCAACCGCGCTTTCCTCTGGCTGGGTTTGGAATATTCCTCTTTTTCACAGGATCGGTACTGGCTATGTGTATTGTAGTACGTTCCAGTCTCCGGAATCTGCGGAGCAGGAGTTCAGGCAGCACCTGGGAGAAAGGAGCTATGGCTGCCCGGCCAAGCACATTAAGATGCGGATTGGCAGGAGTCGAAGTTCCTGGGTGAAGAACTGTGTAGCGATTGGTCTATCGAGCGGCTTTGTCGAACCGTTGGAGTCCACCGGCATCTTTTTCATTCAGCACGCCATAGAGCAACTGGCATCTCATTTTCCCCGTCCCACGTTTGATGAAGAAAACATAAAAAGTTACAACCAGGCAGTCGCTGACGTGATGGATGGGGTCCGGGAGTTTCTGACCTTACACTATGTTGCCAGCACCAGAAATGATACACCCTTTTGGAAGGCAACCAAGACAGACGTGGAAATGCCCGGGGAGTTGGCCGAACGGATGAAACTTTGGAAATATTGTCTTCCTACAAACAGGACAATTAATCCCCGGTACCACGGGTTTGAAGCATACTCCTATAGTGTCATGCTACTGGGGCTTGGTTACAGGCCGGAATCGAGTCTGCCCTTGCTCGACTATCGGAATAGCAGCCAGGCTATAACGGCCTTCGATACAATTTGCCGGGAATCCCAGCGCCTCGCGCAATTCTTGCCGTCCTTGCACAGCTATCTGACGGAGCGTTACCAACGGGAAAGTGGCCGTCAATTGATTCTCACCGCCAACTCCTAAGTCTAAGCCATGAGCGAAACGGCCTACAGAGACACTCTGGTCGGGAGAACAGATAGCAATGAGCAACAGCACAAATGTGGCGGCTCGCAGGTGTCAAGCTGATACCAACACCCCATTTACAACGCATAATCATCGGCCGCAACGGCTAGCAATGAAAGGAGATCAAAAGAATGGCTGCCATACAAGCTGTGTCCCGGACGTTCGCAGATACAAAGCAAAAGCTAGGAATTGAAAAAATTGACCATGTGCACCTGCTAGTAGGAAATGCTTTTCAGTCAATGCATTTTCTTCAGAGCCGGTTTGGTTTTACTCCGATTGGATACCAGGGGCTAGAGACCGGTCATCGTAATCACATTTCTTATGCAATGGTTCAGGGTAATACAGGGATTTTAGTCACAAGTTCCACCAACCCCTCGAGCAGCATTGCTCATGACGTACGGTTGCACGGTGATGGCGTGAAAGATATCGCGTTCGGTGTGGAGGATGCTGAACGTTCTTTTCACCTTGCACTGCTCCGGGGTGCATATCCGGTGCAGGAACCAGTCAAAAAAGAGAATGAATTAGGGCAGGTGGTAACCGCAACAGTACGATCATTCGGACACATGACCCATACATTCGTCCAGCGTGCTGGCAGGTCTGCGGCTTTTCTGCCGGATTTTCAGCCATTTCATCTGCATGCTGGCAGCGGACCTTCTTGCTTGGTGGAATTGGATCATGTAGCGTTGGCTTTTCCCGCCGGACAATTGGAAGATGGAGTCTCTTTCTATACCAGCGTATTTGACCTGAATGTTACCCATGAGGAAAACATCGTGACCGCCAATAGCGCCATGAATAGTAAGGTCGTTCAGAATGAGACAGCCACCGTGAGGTTTTCAATGATGGAACCGGGACCGGGGTGCCGCACCTCGCAAATCGAAGAGTACCTGCTTTACAACAGCGGTCCTGGCATTCAGCACGTGGCTTTTACTTGTCAGGACATCATTGAGGGCGTCCGGCATCTTCAGGAGAGTGGAGTGGCTTTCCTGAAAACTCCTAGTAGCTACTATGACATGTTGAGGGCCAGAGTCGGCTTGATCGTCCAGGACGTGGAATCGCTACGGGGCCTGAATATTCTGGTGGACCGGGACGAATGGGGTTATCTGCTGCAGATCTTCACGAAGCCTATTACAGGAAGGCCAACGCTGTTTTTTGAACTAATCCAGCGGGAAGGAGCAAAGGGCTTTGGAAGCGGAAATATCCGTGCGCTCTTTGCCGCAGTTGAGAGAGAGCAGGCCCGCCGTGGCAATCTTTAAAGGCATGGTGGATCATAAGGTTTCCGTCAATGCTGTGAAGCTTAAGGAATGCTTTTCTGACCCGCTGCTGGATGTCATGAACTTTCTAAATGAGATTGTCATGAGATTTCCGGAAGCGGTGTCTTTCGCTCCCGGCCGCCCGATGGAAACTCACTTTCAAGTGGAGGGCTTCCTCGAAAACATAAGAGACTTTGTTTCGGCCACAGCGGCAGCCACGCGAGTAGCGGAAAGCCAGGTGTGGAGCGCACTGGGCCAGTACAACCGTACTAATGGAACCATTAATGACCTGATCGCAAAACAACTAGAGCGTGACGAAGGTATTCGTGTATTTCCCGAATCCATCATGGTCACGGTTGGCGCCCAGGAAGCAATGGCTGTATTGCTGACCGGGTTATTTAACCCGAGCTATGACGTGCTGCTGGTAAGCGACCCTGCTTATATTGGCATCACTGGATTGGCGCGGATCCTGGGTATTCGCATTATGCCAGTGCCTTCTGGCGAGCACGGTCTGGAGCCTGAGAAAGTAGAAAAGGCAATTCGCGATTGTTCAAAATGGGGGCGCCCACGTGCTCTCTACGACATTCCTGATTTCAACAATCCTATGGGCACATCCATGCCGCTGCGTCATCGCCATCAGATATTGGAGGTGTGTTCTCGGGCTGGTGTTCTCTTGATTGAGGATAATCCCTACGGAATGTTTGCTTATGACGGGGAGCGCGTACCCACTTTGAAGGCGCTGGATCATCAAAATACAGTGCTTTACATCGGCAGTTTTGCCAAGACCCTGTTTCCCGGATTGCGTCTTGGCTATCTTATTGCTGACCAGAAATCAGAAGGCAATCAAACCCTGGCGCAGGAACTCTCTCGCGTGAAGAGCTTGCTCACTGTCAACAGTTCGCCGCTATTGCAGGCCGCAGTGGGGGGTATTCTTCTCAAACACCAATGTTCGCTGCAGCCGCTTGTAACTCCGAAACTGGCTGACTACTGCCGGAACCGGGATGTGATGATTGAATGTTTAAAAAGCGAATTCGCCGGCATGGAAGAACTGGTGCGATGGAACCGGCCGGGCGGTGGCTTTTTCTTGACAGTCTATTTGCCTTTCCCTTTCGGCACGGAAGAACTCCAGGCATGCTCGTCCGAGTATGGCGTCATTGTCTGTCCAATGCGGTTTTTTTCTTTGATGCCAGGGAGGGAATCACAAATTCGTCTGTCATTCAGCTATGTGGATGAAAAAAAGATTCGTGCTGGAATCCGGCGACTGGCATCCTTCGTCCGCAATCGCATGGCACTGGGATTCACTCATTAACTCCTGCGATAGGCCGATCTTCAAGCCCTGTGTCTCTGCAAATTTCTTGGGCCAATTATTATCCAATTATGCCGGACCTCGGCAGCCAACTGATTTTGCCAAAACTCAAGAGAGGATCTAGTGTCGGAACTAGTTCCCAAGGCCACTCGTGTCAGCACGGCCATGCAAATAATGAAATTGATCCAACCTGGAATTTCCGTAGCACAGCCGATCTACGTGGTTGCCATGCTGGGAATAGCGGACCTGATTGGGGAGGGGCGCCGAGATATCAATGAACTTGCGTTAATGACGAAGACTCATGCCCCAACACTGCATCGTGTGCTACGAGCCCTGACCAGTTTAGGTGTATTCGTCGAGGACCCACACGGAATCTTTCAGAATACCGCCTCAAGCGAAACACTGCGGAGAGATCATCCGGAGTCGGTTCGGGTTTCGATACTCATGCTCTCGTTGTCCTGGAAAGCTTTTGGAGAACTGTACAATTCTGTTCGAAGTGGCCGACCGGCATTTGAGCTTGCCTATGGCCAACCATTCTTCGAATATCTGGCCGAACATCCAGAGGATGCTGCTATTTTCAATGAGGGAATGACAGCTAAAACCGTTGTGGTTGCCCGTGTCGTCACGGCTGCTTATGAGTTTTCGAAGTTCGAACGAATTATAGATGTTGGGGGCGGCCAAGGTGCATTTCTCCATCGCGTCTTATCGGCAAATCCCAAGTTGCGTGGTGTACTCTATGATCTTCCCGCAGTCGTGGCCAGTGCTTCTGTGTTACTTAGCAGCGAAGTCACGGAACGCTGCGAAATTGTTGGCGAGAACTTCCTTGATTCTGTTCCGCAGGGCGCAGATGCCTATGTGCTGATAAATGTGATTCATAACTGGCAAGATGAGGAGGCTCTCACTATCTTAAGAAACTGCCATCGAGCCATGAGTCCTCACGGCACCCTGCTCTTAGTCGAAGCTATTCAAAATTCAAAGGCTACGGCCAATTTAATGGATTTAAACATGCTTTTGTTAGGGGGAATGGAGCGAAACGAATCCCAGTTTCGATCCCTCCTTGCACAAGCAGGTTTCTCCGTCAAACGAATTTTCAGACCGACGGACCTTTCATAATAGAGTGCCATGCGACCATGATCGTTTAGGATCGTATGTCAATTTATGTCACACAGGTCCCGTAGTTTTATTGTCGGCATGGAAGAACTGAAGCAATGGAACCGGCCGTATGGCGGATTTTTCTTGACAGTCTATTGTTTCCCTTTTGGCATGGAAGAACTGCAGCATGCTCGTCCGAGTATGGCGGTATTGTCTGCCAATGCGGTTCTTTCCCCTGACAACGTGTTTTGGACTCGACGCGGAGATTCAGGCATTTTGGTCATGATGCTTACAGGCATTGGAAGGTACCTTAAATCGAAAATCAAGATCGACAAATTTTGAGGCGATTCGATCTCTTTAAAAAAAACGATTCACGAAATTCTTCATTGAAATTTTGCAGCGAAGAGGTTAGAGGAGACGTGACCGAGACCACAGAACAAGGCTCAATTCGCAGCTTTCTCGTGATATGGTTTGGCCAGCTTATCTCGCTGGTAGGATCTGGAATGACGAGTTTCGCAGTTGGAATCTGGGTCTATCAGCGTACAGGATCGATTACGCGTTTCGCATTGATTTCCGTCTCCGTGATGTTACCCGGAATCATAATTTCGCCCCTGGCCGGCGCCATGGTAGACCGGGTCAACCGCCGCACTGTGATGATGCTCAGCGATATTGGAGCTGGCGTTTCCAGTCTCATCCTTGCTGTGCTCTTTTTTACCGGGCAACTCACGATCTGGGAAATTTATATTCTGGTCTCCGTGGGTTCAATCGCTGGGGCCTTCCGCATGCCGGCTTATATGGCCTTGCTCTCGCAAATGGTGCCGATGAAGCAGATTGGGCGGGCAAGCGGGATGATGCAACTTGCTCCCGCGGCAGCCCAAGTGCTTTCTCCTGTTTTGGCGGCATCCCTGCTTGGGCCGATCAAACTTCAAGGCATCATCGCCATCGATTTTGCTACGTTTCTCTTCGCGATCGGGACACTGTTTTTGATGTCGGTTCCAATGCTGCCTGCCAAAGGTCCCAAGCGGCCGATTCTGAAAGAAGCGCATGACGGATGGATGTACATTATGCAACGCCCTGGACTCGTGGGCTTGCTCCTCTTTTTTGCTTCGATCAACGTTACCTCCAGCTTTGCTCAGATGTTATTCACCCCAATGATCCTGTCCTTTACCTCCACTGCCGTGTTGGGTACGATTATGTCAATTGGTGGGCTAGGATTCTTAGCTGGCAGCGTAGTCATGGGCACATGGGGCGGACCTAAGCGGCGAATTCACGGCCTATTGGGATTCTCCCTGTTTTATGGAATCGGGCTGATCTTGGGAGGGTTGCAAGCTTCCGCACTTCTGATTACGCTTTCGATCTTTATTGTCCTTTTTCAACTGCCCATCATTAACGGCTGCAGCCAAGCAATTTGGCAGATGAAGGTCCCGCTCGAAATGCAAGGCCGGGTATTTTCCACAAGAATGATGATCGCGTGGTCCTCGACTCCGCTGGCTTTCTTCCTTGCCGGGCCGTTGGCCGATCACGTTTTTGGACCAATGTTTCTCGATCATGGATACATGGAATCTGTCGGGCTGACGAGTACAATAGGCGTCGGCCCAGGGAGAGGCGCCGCCTTCTTGCTGATCTTGAGTGGTATTCTGGCACTTCTGATCACGGTGGGTTGCTATTTCAACCGGCATCTCAGGAACATAGAAGATGAGCTGCCTGACGCCTTATCTGTACGACAAGCGGTTGCTACCTAAGCTGCGTTCATTATCATCCCGGTATAGTTGACCGAGTCTCATTCGCTAGCGTTGGATTTTAATCAATGGGATACCAGACGAGAAGGCGGAAAATGGCTAAAGAGGCAAATCTTTCTTACATTTTTCTTACACTTTTCAGTTGTCGGGAAGGAAAGGCTTGCAGAATCAAAAACTTAGGATTGGTTGCGGGGGGTGGATTAGAACCACCGACCTTTGGGTTATGAGCCCAGACACTTGCTGACGCGTAAGGACTTACAAAAAATTCTAAGCGCATGGATGGCAGCTAAGTGAGTGTAAAATGGATGGCAGCTAAGTGAGTGTAAATAGGTAGGTCTCAACTTTTTCGTTCCCTCGTTCGTTCCCTCGTTTTTTGAAACGAGAGAATGCTTCGCCCTTATCCAAGACAGGGAAGTGCTCCTGAATGCGGCCAAACTGCCCCAGAAAAAATCCAGAGCGCTCAGGAGCGGCTGCAGGTGTCTCTGGTTTCAGGCGGGAAAGATTTGCTGGGAACTCCAGCCGCTTATCCGCCCGTGCAACTGAGGTTGCATCCAGTTTTCATCCATCTGGGCCTGGTTGGGTCACTGATCAACCAGACGGTTTACGGCCGGCGGCCTCCTGAAACCGTCCCAGAACCAATTCTGATTACATCTAGTGGCATTGTGATCTCTGGCATCAGAGAATGGCACGCCGCGGTCAGCGAAGGGCGCCAGGCAGTTAATTGCACAAAGTATCAACTGAGCGACGATGAAGCCCTTCAAATGATTCTGATACTTCAGCAATCGAGAGGTGTGTGGAACGCCTTCACCCGAGTTCAGATAGCACTGCAACAGGAGCCCTATCTTCAAGCGAAGGCTCATGCAAACCAGGTTGTAGGCGGCAAAGACAAGGGTTGGGCAAATTTGCCGGAAGCTAGACAGATCGAAGTGCGGCAAGAGATCGCTTATCTCGCCAGCGCCTGTCCTCGCAACGTCAGCAAAGTTAAGGCCGTTCTTCTGAAGGCCCATCCCCGATTGATAGAGGCCTGCCAAACAGGCGTTGTGACAATCCATTGTGCCTCAAAACTATGCCGGCGCCCCAAAGATGAGCAGTTAGAGGATCTCACGCATTACCTAAATAGGCGTTCAAACGGCAAAACGACCCGTCAGGCCATCGCAATATTAAGGATGGAAAAAATTGGTCCTAAAGCAGATTTGCTCTTGCGCGCTCTGCTACAGCGGGAAGCACGACAGCCTGGCTTGATCGTGATGAGAGCCGGTGCACGCAAGAAAACGGTAATCCTAATAGGCCAAGATGATTGGAACGACATTACCGCCGCTTTGGCAGAAATGCCTATGGCATGAGATATCGAGACCCGCTGAAGCAGATCTTGGAGCAGACACGCTGGTACTGGGATCACGACGGCGTTCCCTCGCACGTGCGGACCGCGTTTCGCAAAGTCCTTCAATGCCGCACGCCTGCGCTCGGCGCAGAGGTTTTTGCCTCAGAAAATGGTGAACTGATCGTTTACCACACCTGTAAATCCCGAGCCTGCCCAAGCTGCGGCCACTGGGCCACAATGAAGTGGCAGCGGGAGCGTCTAGCAGCTCTGCCACCCGTTGTCTATAAAGGGATTACCTTTACAATGCCGAAGGCTCTCTGGCGGCTTTTCCGTGACAATCGGCCTCTTGCCGACGCGTTGCCAGCGCTTGCTGCGGGGGCAATAGCAGCCCTGACACTTGCCAAGTACGGGTTGCGCACAGGCGTTATCACGATCCTCCACACCTTTAATGGGCACTTGGAATTCAACTCTCATGTGCACACTATGATCACCGCCGGAGGACTAAAGGCCTCCTATGATTCCTGGTTGGCTCGCGTATTTTACGACAACGATTTTTTGATGAAGCTGTGGCGGAGGGCGGTATTAGATTTACTCAGCACCGCCCACTGCGCTGGCGTGCTCAGAACGAACATGACATCTGAAGAACTGGCGGCCGTGCTCTTGGAGCAGGAACGCTGGTGGAGCGTTAAGATCCAATCTTTTAACTCAATAGAGCACTTTCTTCAATATGCAGGAAGGTATGCCCGGCGCCCGCCCATCGCACAGCGACGTATCATTAAAATCGAGAAGGGAAGTATCACGTTTTGGGCCAAAGATAAGAAATTGAAGCGAGTGGTTGCAATCCAGCGTTCACCGGAAGAGTTCATCGATCTTTGGGTTCAGCATCTCCTAAAGCACTACCAACACACTGTTCGGTACTTCGGGCTGTTTGCTCCTCGGAGCGTTAACCGGCTCTTCGATGCGATTTTCAACGCAATCGGCCAAAAGCGCCAACCTCGTCCCATGCCGCTACGTTGGGCCGATTCCCGCAAGCAACTGTCCGGACGGGACCCACTCCTCGATCCGGCTGGGCAGCGGATGCAGTGGGTGCGACGGCTCGAAGCGCAAGCCACAGTTTAACGCAGCCAGCCCGAACCTTGTTTTGGCACCTCCGTGTGTAGTTGCAGCTGTTGAGTTATATCTCGTCTGACAAATAACGCCAAAAGTCGCCTTCTGCGTCGTTACATGGCCTTGCAGGTTTTCTCGCGGAACTTCAAGGCGCTGGTGGGGAAACAAAATTTTTGATTTTCCTAATGATCCAGATCACACGGCTCGTAGTTGAGTCATTGGCGAACCTCTAAATCAAGGTTTTAGCCCTTGATTATGATTACCGGATCGCCTTTGTGACCGTCATCATCGTCATTACCGTCATCATCTCCACATTCCACTTTGTAAGGATACTCGTCTTGCGGACCGTCGAACGGTGGTGAGAGCGTATAGCCCCGACTTGCAATTGTGTATTTTTTTTCCTGGTTTGAGAAAGGGCACTTTACCTCAAAACAAACGGTGCATTCTTTGTTGAGAATGTTGACCCACAGGACGCGTTCGCCTCTGTGGAGTTCCACGGTATGGCTGACGCGGTTTTTGCCATAAAGTTCTACGCGCAAATGCGGTGCTGTCCTCGGTTCTTCGAGGTTCCCAGAAACTGACATCGTGCTGCCTCCTTTATCTATTGAAAATTCCGTTCCTCGCGCCAACACCGGCAACGAAAAACTTTTGTTGCAGAAAAAAACGCAGACGATGCTTTGTCTGCTCTTGCACCATAACGCTCGGCTGGGCGTGAGAATTTCGGATTGAGAAGGTGAAAATCAAAGATTGCCATGAGCGCTTCCTTTGGGTGGGTGTGCCTGGGCGGCTAACAAGAAATGTTCGGATAACAGTACGCTCTGTGGGTTGCAGGCTTTGCCTGTGGTCGTTGCATCCAGCCCTATGTTGACTTCCAGGTTTCCACTGACTGGGCTTTTGTAGTATAGCGTCCAACTATTCTCGTCCGTGGCTGAATTACGCAACGCAGCAGGCAGGCAGAAGGCCTTGTTGCCCTTGCTGATGATCTGGACGCATATCCGCTCACGCATCCAGAGCAAGCTACGGGCTTTGCCTTCCAGTTTGAGCGATTTGCATCCGATCCGTCGTGGCATGGATGCTGTTATCCGATGGTCGCAGATGCTTTCTAACGTGATCTCCGGCTTGGGAAATGTAGCATTTAATGTGTTTGAGTAAAAATATTGTAAAGGAGCGTGGGAATGGCGATTTTTCACCAAAATGACCTGTAATTTTGCCTGGCCGGTATTCTTTGCTGGATAGCGTAAGAGGACATGCGGGATCATCCAAATTCCATTGGCATCCACTTGCCCAATGAGCCGGGGTTCACACCATCCATTGATACAAGGGTAGACCTCCGATTCCAAAATCATATTCCTTCCAAAAAACCCGCGTGCATTGCGTACACTCCCCCGCAGATTCTCCTCGGGCGTTTTGAAGGAGATGTTATTTGCTTGATCGCGATCATTTGGTGTTTCAATCTCGATTTCCAACGGGCTTGACCAAATGGGCATCCCCAGAGCGAAGAGCGCGGCCAAAAATATCGCAAGCCCTGAAAAGGCAAGTAGCCTGTATCGATGGACGGCAACCCACGGTTTTCCGGTCTTACCCACCCCGGCTTCATTTGCATATGGTGGGGTGATGCTACCGTTCGTGCCTGTGTTCAATTGCTCCATGCCATTACCGTCCTCGGCAACTGCTGGGTCCGTTAAATCTCTGTAGCAAAGGAAGTGCCAAAAGGCGCATTGCTAAGATAAACGCGCAAAAGGCCGGAAAACGCAACGGCATAGGAACGATGCGCCTGTCCAGCAGAGCATCTGGACCGCTGTCATGCTTTCGACAATTTCGGGACTGCCTAAATTTTATGAGGTAGGTTGCCGCTGATGTGCATGCCGCGCAGGATAAGCTGAGATGCCGGGCAGGCACAGCGGGGAAAACCGGGAAAGTGAGGGCCGTACAAGAAAGAGAAGCTTTGAATGTTATTCGTCCTGAGCACTTTCCACATCGCCATAATTGCGGGGTATGCCGAAAGAGTCCATTTTGTTAACTAGTGTTTGTCGGCTAAATCCCAGAATACCGGCGGTTTGTGTAATGTTGCCGCGGGT
Source organism: Terriglobia bacterium (assembly GCA_020072645.1). Classification (NCBI taxonomy): domain Bacteria; kingdom Pseudomonadati; phylum Acidobacteriota; class Terriglobia; species Terriglobia bacterium. Next base: position 19,174 of record JAIQGK010000031.1, on the reverse strand, counting down.
TGCTTCCAGGGCCTCCATGATTTTTTCTTTTTCCACCTCGGTCATCGGTTTTAAAATCTTATTTGCCCGTTTTGAGGATCGGGATATCTTTGGCGAAGGGATTAAGGAGTTCATCGCCTTGGTGGAATCGTCCGGTTCCAGGTCCCAGGAGAATAAAATTTTCTTCTCTGGATGAATGGCCTTGCGAATCAGATTTTCCAATTCCCGCACATTGCCCGGCCAATCATATTCAACCAGTTTAGAAAGCGCGCGCCGGGAAATAGACCGAGTATTCGCTTTCAGTTCATCGGCATAGTTGTCCAGAAAATAGAATGCCAGTAAGAGAATATCTTCTTTCCGCTCCCGCAGGGAAGGCAGATGTAGCCTGATGCCAAAACGAAAATAAAGCGGCTTGCGGAATGTCCCTTGCAGCATCGCTGCTTCAAGATCAACGTCAGTGGCGGCTATCACCTTTACGTCAACCGGAACAGGAGTGGTTACAGCATAAGGGCGCACCTCTTTTTCCTGCAGCACCCGTAAAAACTTATCTTGCATCACTGGACTGAGAGTATGAATTTCGTCCAGAAAAAGAGTGCCGCCGTTGGCTAACTGAAACCATCCGGGCGCACCCTCTGGCCGGGCACCGGAAATACCGGATTTAGGGCCATAGCCGAATATATCTATTTCGGCAAGGCTCTCGGTGACTTGTCCGCAATGGCGCGCTTCAAAAGGGCCCTGTCTTTTTCCCGAGAGCTTATGCACTTCACGTGCAACCAGTTCCTTGCCTGTTCCAGTCTCGCCGATCAGCAATACATTGATGTCAGAGGCGGCGGCCTGTTGCACTTCTCGGGTAAGCCGCTCCATCTGCCGACTTTTACCCACCATATGGGCAGGCCACCGAAAACGTTCCTTAGAGTGTGTCTTGGTTTCGTTATCAGCCAAAATAAAAGAATGGGAGGCTATTTCGGCGCCTAAGGCGATCAGGAACTTGCCTGTATTGTCCAAAAGCGAGGCGTCGGGAAAGTTCCAGTCAATGCAAAAGAAACCTTTCAGAGTCTTTTTAGAAAGGATGGGAACAAGCATGGTGGTTTCTTCGATCACCACTTCACCCCTTTTCAATCTTTCCATGAAGCTCTCATCGGTGATTTCAATTTCTTCATGGTCTTTAAGACCAGTGATGCCCATATCATGGGTTTGGTCCCAATTGTCGTTCAGAAAAATTCTCACAAACCCGCGATCAGCTTTCAAAACGGGCAGCAGCAGCCTCATGGTTTGAGTAATAAGCTCCGGAAGCGGCGTCGCTCTGCTGCTTTGCCGTCGTAGCTCTTCCAGTAGTTCCTGTCTTTCCGGAAACGCAGCATCTTTGGATAGGACGGCGCCGCTGATTTGCGTGGTGCTCCGGTCCGCAGGCCTTTGGGGCCTCCGATGGACCACCCGGAGAGGGCTGCTGCGCTTCCGAAGTTGATTACGGCTGAAATACTGGACCCTATACTCGGCAATATGGATGATGTCTCCATCCGCAAGTATTTTTCGATCGACATTGACGCCATCTATCTGAATCGAACACGCGCTTCCCAGGTCCCGGATAAAGTATGTGTTGTCGGAACCATCGCAACGCACGACGGCTGCATGGAAACGCGAGATTCTGCGGCTGGCCTGCGGTAGAGCTATATCGTTTCTGAGAGAACGCCCGATCGTGATGAGATCAACGGCTGGGAAGGCGAATTCTTTGTGTGCCACGTCGCCCAGGGAAACTACCAGGTAGGGCATAATTCCTCAATTCCCCATGTTTATGAATTTCCATGCATTGAAAACTGCGCGTGGTGATTGTAAGCCGGCAGATTTGCGGTTCATAAAGATTGGCTAATAAATAATCATGATAACCCCCACTGAATGTGTTGCTTGGGAGTTTACGCTTGCCGACGGTGGTATTACCAAGATAATGCTTCAAAAGGGCGGTATACATGGCATAATATCGCACCCCAACTCCCATTTTGATTGAAGGAAAGTGCATGACCCAATCGAAGGATCCTGCCTGGGACAAAGAAAGAACAGCTGAGGATTCTACTGAAGTCCCCTGGCGGCAAGAGGTCGGACAGCCCTTGAATGATGCTGCCCCGGAGCAGCCCTCTGCTTGCCGGGAGACGGCTTATGGCTCTCTCGCGCGCTTTGAAGTGCTCGCCAATCGCTATCAGGTTGTGCGATTGATAGGTATGGGAGGAATGGGAGAAGTATATGAAGTTGAAGACCTCGATATTCATGATCATCTTGCTTTGAAAATCATGCGGATTGAGGTGGCTTGTGATGCTCAGGCTGCCTCACGATTTAAGCAGGAGATCCGGTTACTGCGCCAAATAAACCATCCGAATGTATGCAGAGTTTTCGATGTGGGATACCATCAAAGCAGCCTGCATGGCCCACAACCAACCATTTTCTTTACCATGGAGTTGCTGCGGGGCAAAACTCTGGCCGAATATTTGCAGGAATCCGGCCCACTCCATGCATCGGAAGCCTTGCCTCTGCTGGAGCAGATCGTAAACGGCCTTGAGGCTGTGCACCAGGCAGGCATTGTCCATCGTGATTTAAAAAGCAGCAACATCATTCTTGTGCAGGCTGGCCAGGGAATTCGTCCCGTGATCAGTGATTTTGGCTTGGCCCTTGCATCTTCAACCGAACGCCCGTCTCAGTCTGCGCCGGGCGAATCGCTTGTGGGAACTCCTGAGTACATAGCGCCCGAGCAGCTCGAAGGGGCTGAAGTGACTGCCGCAACCGATATCTATTCTTTAGGCGTCGTCATTTATTACATGATCACGGGGAAATACCCTTTTACCGGCGATTCCCGCCGCTCAATTGCTCTGCAGCGGCTGGAAACACCTCCGGTTCCACCTCGTGTGTATCTTCCTGATATTGATCCTTGCTGGGAATTCGTAATTTTGCGCTGCCTGAAAGCGGACCCAAAGGAGCGTTTTCTCCGCTCGAGTGAAATCAGCGAGGTGCTACGCAAAAAGATTGCCGTATCTATAGAACACGTAGAACATGGTCAGACCACTTTCCGCGAGAAAAAGCCGGGTCGCGCCTGGATGGCGGTCTTGGCTGGGGTGCTGCTGTGCGGAGCTCTCGTGGTTGCATTGTTGTTGAACAGTTTCCGGACAAACTCATCTCAAGTTGCCAGAAAAAGTGATCGGCGTGTGGCGGTGCTGCCGTTTACCGTGATCAAGAACGACCCTGAAAGCCAGGCATTTGCCAATGGCCTGGCAGAAACCATGGCGGCCAGCATCTCGCAATTGGCGCGGGGGCATTCTTTCCAGATCATTCCAATGGCGGAGTTGCGGGCGCGGCAAATTACAACGGTGGAAAAGGCTCGGGAGGAGTTTGGCACTGATGTGGTGGTAACAGGGAGCCTGCAGAGGTCCGGACAGCTTGTGCGCGTGACGGTGGTTTTGATCGATGCTGCGGCCCAGAAGCAGTTGGGCGGTGATACAGTCGATTTTGCCCGTGATGATCCCTTTGCCTTGGAAGACCGCATCGTGGCCAATGTACTGGCCATGCTGGAGATCAAACCTACCAGAGACGAGGAAGCGCGGCTCATTAGCCATGGCACGGTTTATCCGCAGGCCTATAGCAACTATCTCAAAGGTCGCGGCTATCTGCAGGACTACGAAAAACCGGAGAGCATTGAAAGCGCCATTGAGATACTTTCCAGCACGCTCAACCTCGACCCGAACTATGGCAGCTCCTACGCTGCTCTGGGTGAGGCATATTGGTTAAAATACGAAAACCTGCACAATAAGGATTTGGTGCGCCAGGCGCGGGAAGCATGCGAACGTTCAGTCCGGCTACAACCCGGAATGGCGGAAGCGCATTCCTGTCTCGGCAATGTATATGAAGGTACTGGACAGTTCGAGAAGGCAGCCGAAGAGTTCAACCTTGCTCGGGAACTCGATCCAGCCGACGCGGGCGCTTACCGCGGTCTGGCAAAAGCTTACGAATCTTTGAGGCAGCCCCAGAAAGCCGAAGATATTCTTCATCAGGCAATCCGCTTAATGCCACAGTATTGGGGCGGATACAGCCAACTGGGCGCCTTCTATTACCGTCAGGCGCGGTATGAAGAAGCGGCTGCCATGTTTCAAAAGGTTATTTCATTAGCGCCCGACAATTACCGTGGATATAGCAATCTCGGCGGCATTTACCTGTCGCAAGGCCGTTATAACGACGCAGTACCGCTTTTTCGGCGGTCGACCACCATTCAGCCCAGTGAAGATTCACTTTCGAATCTTGCGACCTCGTACTTTCATCTGCGTCAGTTTGCTGAGGCGTCCAATTATTACGATCAAGCCATCAAGCTGAACCAGCAGGACTATACCATGTGGGGCAATCTTGCTTCTGCACAATACAGGGAGCCAGATACCCGGACGGCCGCTATGGCCTCTTATCGCCAGGCCATTCTGCTCGCCGAGCGCGATCTCGGCGTGAATCCTAAAAAAGCCGATGTGCTTGGCAATCTTGCAGACTATTACTCCATGCTAGGCGACAGGGAGAAGTCCCTGCGCTGTCTCCACCGAGCTCTCGCGCTCGCACCGAACGATGCATGGCTGAAAAAGCGCGCCGGCGAAGTCTATAACCAACTCGGCGAAACCGATGCCGCATTGGAGTGGCTGAGCAAAGCTGTCGCCGGCGGGTATTCCCGGACTCTGCTGCGCGATACGCCAGTGCTCGACAACCTGCGCGGCGATCGTCGCTTTCAAAAGCTGTTGCTGCAGAACTAATCCTGCTCTATCCGCAGTTCTGCGGGAGCTGAACGGCGCACGCGGCGCGCGCGCACCCCTTCCCATTAATTGCTCATTCCTGAGCAGAGCTCTCTAAAAATTAGGAGGCTCGCAATGGCCGGTAGTCTTTCCCGCCGGTATCCCCCCAACAAGTCCTTTGTTCATGCAAGCTCAGAAACTGCGCCGCGGAAGCAGCCCTTGGCCCCTTACATGCTTATGTAAGATTTCAGTTTTCTTGCCATGAGGTCCTTATGAGCGCGCTATTTCATCGAGGCCATGCTTTATTGATCGGGGTGGGCGGCGACCTTCCGTGCACAATACGGGACGTTGAGGGGCTGCGCAACATCCTGGTCAATCCCAAACGTTGTGCTTATCCGCCCGATCAGGTCCGCCTGCTGACGGAAGAAAACGCCTCGGTTGAGGGTATTCGCGTCGAGCTGAAGCGATTGGCCAAAGTCATTGAAAAAGAGAAGCAAGGTTCCACCGTAATCGTCTACTTTTCCGGTCATGGCGGCTATGTGCAATCGAGTGAGGGTGACGCTTACTCTCTCGTCGCATACGGATACGGCGGCAATCAATTTCGGAAAACCACCATGCATGGTAGAGAGTTCACAGCGCTGCTGGAAGATATCCGGGCGGAAAGATTACTGCTGGTGCTGGATTGCTGCCATGCCGGCGGGATCGAGTTGCCCCTGGCCAAAGGGTCGGCATACAAAGAATTGTCACCCCAGGTGCGGACGATTCTGGCCAGTAAGAAGGGCCGGGCCGTGCTGGCCTCATCGACGGGCGCGGAACTCTCATGGACAGGCAAGCCCTACAGCGCGTTTACCCACTCTCTTCTGGAGGCGCTGTGCGGGGAGGGCAATCCGCGGCGTGATGGCTTTGTACGCATCGGCGACCTGGTTACCTATACGAGCCAACAGGTCCCCCGCAAAACCAATGACCGTCAACACCCCACATTCGATTTCAAGTCCGACAATTTCGAGATCGCCTACTACGGAGGCGGCGACAACCGGGTTGAGCCGTTGCCGTTCGAAAAATTCGTGCCGGAAGCCGCTCTCGAACAGGAGCTGTTACCAGCCGTGGCGCCGGAAGGAATAATCAATCAGCAGTTGATAGTGGGTCATCGAGGCTCCATTAAGAAGATCGGGCTGACTTACGAAGGCCCGGCGGAGGCGATCCCAGGAGTCGTTAATAAGGACATTCTCAAGCAGACTGAAGGCAATCTCGATCTTTGTGGCGCCGAGATCAAGATTCCCCCGGGCGGCCGCCGCTCCACTCGGTCCAAGAGGAGCCGCCATGGAGAATAGTCTGGCATCAGCGTGGCCTTACTTTATTGCCGGTATTTTTTTGCTCTGTGCGATTGCGTCATGGCAGGCATTGCGGCATACACGGCGATATAACGTCACTGAAACGGAGGCCCTGGAGTATATCGCCGGCAAGCTCAAGCGATCGCAAAACCTGGATTCGGCGGAAGAGGACGAGCAAGATCGCGCCGCGGAAGAAATGGATGGGGAAGAATGGGCCGGAGAGGGGCCGGCGGACAATGCCGACGAAGTAAAAAGCGGTGCGGAAGTAAAAATAGGGGCCGCAGGAGAGAAAAAGAGCGAGGAGAAAAAAACGCCGGCGCGCCTCATGTCGACCGAGACGCTGCTGGAGGGGCTCTCGCGGAGGACAGTGATCGCCGACCGGCTGGAGCTGATCAAGCGCATGCGCGAGTCCCAGGTCAAAGTGAGCCTAAGCGCGCTGCAGCAGATGACCCTCGCGCGCGAAGCTTCGTCCAAATCGCTTTCCCTGCCGTCCTACGCGGCAAGCCTTTCCATGATGCTGGGATTGCTGGGCACCGTAATCGGACTGGCCATCATGGTGCAGCAGATCGATCTCGGCCTTCCTGCCGATGTCAGGAGCGTGACCCTGAATTCCTGGATGGCGTCCATCGCTCACATCCGGGGTGTTCTCGACGGCATGCGAACCGCGTTCAGCGCCACCATGGCCGGCATTACCTCCGCCATCATTCTCTCCTGGCTCAATCACCGTCTGGGCCATGCGCAATCAGCTTTTCTCGACCGCCTTGACCGGTTCACCACGGAAGACCTGTTTCCCGCCACCGTGCCCGCAACGGAAGATGACAGTCTGCTGGAAAAGGTCAGCCTGCAACTGGAAACCAGTTTCAGCCGCCTCGATGACATAGCGCGGAACAACCAGGAGACCCTGGTGGAACTCAACGCTATTGAGAAGGGCTTTGTGGAGATCGTCGGCACGATTCGCGACTCAAACAAGGCCGAGACCTCCGAACGCATCCAGACCCTCATCGGCAAAACTTCCGGCGTGATCGAGCAGGTAGCGGACCTGAATAAGTCACTGATGATGGTTGCGGAAACGCTTCCGGGCGTTGTTTCCCAGGTCGCGCAATCGAACCAGAATAGCTTGAACCACATGGATCTGATGGTTCGTTCTTATGAAAGCCAGCGAACGCAGGCAGAGCAGTCCAACATGGTCAGGATCGACCGCCTGATCCGCGCATACGAGCAGCAGCGCAGCCTTATGTCGTGGCCTCTGCAGGTGAAGTTGATCTTTGGTTTTCTGGTGGTCTCCGATCTTGCGCTGTTAGGCTATGCGCTTTTCAAGTAGGCAACCATGATCAAGACTCCTGCGGCTCACGGAACGGTCCGGTCCGGCATTGAATATTGGCCGAGCTATGTCGATATTCTCACCACCGTGCTCATGGTTTTTGTGCTGCAGAATTTTCTTCAGACAACCCTCAATATTGACAGCTTCGAAAGCGCCCGTCTTCGCGAGGAGCAAAGGCAGTTGACCGAGCTTATGCAAAAAGAATTTCAAGAAGAGACTGCGCGGCACAAGGTCACTCTGGATGATTCGAAGCTCAACATGCTTCAGGTCCGTTTCAGCGAAGAGGTCCTGTTCGCGTCCGGGGAATACCACCTGGCGCCCAAGGGCCGCGAAATGCTCGGCAAATGCGCTCGCGCTCTGCGCTCAGGCGCCGGCGCCATCGATTTCAAGCAGATCGAAGTGGAAGGCCACACAGACAAGCAGCCCCTGAATCGGAGCGCTTATCCCCGAAACAATTGGGAGTTATCGGCCGCGCGAGCCATTGAGGTTGTGCGCTTCATGATGGAACGGGGCATACCGCCGGACAAGCTCTCTGCCGGCGGATACGCGGAATTCCATCCGGTGGAGAATTCTCCGTGGCATCAGAGCCACAATCGAAGGATCGAATTGCGGGTCCTTTTCGCTACCCCCGACCAACTGCCGGCGAGGGGCCAATGACTGATCTACGTCGCACCCTATGGCGCTACCAGGCCCGCCAGATCCGCTATGACGCGGTCGCGCTCGCATTCGAAGAGGAGATCTCCCTCATCCTGGAGGGATACCGGGCAACCATTTTTCAAATAGGCGAGGTTCGCGGCGGCTCCCGTGAGTTCCAATTGTGCGTCACATTGGACAACGCCATTAATTCCGCACGCGCCCACGTCCGCGGGCGTAACTTCAAGGCTGCATTGCGCGAACTGAAGCGGGCCGAAGCCTCCAGGAAGGTTCTGGGCCTGAGCCACGCGGCGCGCGCGCTAATTCAAAGAGCCGAGGGGCTTTGCGGCAAGTTGTCTGAAGCGCTCGGGCCCGGCGCGGCCCAGTCATTCATGGCGTATGAAACCGCTCGCCGCCTCCTGGCGGCAGCGCGCCAACTTTATGACAAGGGTGAGCTGCGGCCGTCGCGTTTTGTGGCTGGCATGTGCCAACTGGAAGTGGAACGTCTGTTGCGCATTCAGGAAGCCGACGAGGGAGAGATGCGGGCCCGGCGGATGCAGATCGCAAATCTTCGGGCGCTCCAGGACGCGTTGGCGCAGCTCCCTTTCAGGAACGAAGACGATTTGATCACGACTACGGTCTCGCGCGCTGAGCTCCTGATGGCGGAAGGCCATATGCTGCTGGCCAAATGCACGCTGGATGAGCTTGAGCCGGCGGTTGCTCCGCGGGCCGCGTTTCTCGAGGAACTGACTCGCCAACTGGGGCCGTCGAGCCTCAAGAACAAAGGACCTATGCTTTGCCTGCTGGAGGAATGCGGTATTTCGGCCCAGGACACATGGGAATCCGCGACCGGTCGCTTGTTGGAGCACGCATTGGCCCGGCTGGAAGCGAAGCTGAATGCTCTCGCAAGGATTGTGTCTGAACAGGCCAGAGACTTGAACGCGGTATCCGTATAGAACGCTTTTATGGAGGGGACGCACATGAATTTCACTCAGGAAAAAGGTGCCGTTTCGGAAGAGCGCCATGGCTATGGCGCGAAGCCTGGGCACGACATCGCGGTCTTCGAAATCATTGATCAAGGCATGCAGTTCGTGGGTATGGTCAAGGAAGGCGAGCAATTTCAGCCGAAGAAGAAAGGCCTGTTCGGCCCGGCCCGGGAGTATGCCTCGTATGCGGTGAACAGCACTTCCACTCTTAACTTCAAATTCACCCAGCGCTTTGATCACATGAGCGCCAGCCATTTCTTTGATCTCACGTTCTACGTTCGCTACGGCGTGAGCAGTCCCGCACTCATTGTCACGAAATTGAGCCATGATCCGCTGGGCAAGCTGCGCGACGAAATCAAGGAAACACTGGGTGGCGCGATTACGCGGCTTCCCTGGGCAGACATCTTCCAAAGCAAGCTTGCCAACAACTTTTCTACATTGCCCCGCCAGATCATTCAGGGGCCCGAATTTGAGCGCCTGGAGAAATTTGCGGCAGAGTATGGGATCGAGCTCAAAAGCATTGAAATCTCATTGGACCTGAGCGCTGAAGACGCGGAGCCGCTCAAGAAGAAGGCCAGCTTCAATCGCAAAGAGGAGATTGCTGATATCGATAACGAGGGTGAGAAGGCGATGATCGCGCGCGAACAGGATCTGCTGGGGCCAAAGGTGGGACTGGAAAAGGCGAAATTGCTGTACCAGAAAGAGCTCGAAAGGGTGAAGAACCAGACCGAACTTGAGAAAACTGTCGTTTCTATTCTGGGTAAGACGCTGGGCGAGGTTGCCAGCGGGATCCAGACTCCGGAAGCCCTGAGCCGCGGAATGGAGATCATCTGGCAAGCGTTTCAGGGCATACCCGGCCCAGACGAGGGCAGGCCCAGTGGAATGCCACCTGGGCTTGCTTCTTCCAGTCCTGTGGCCATGCTCGGGGCGGGATCCCAGAATGGACATATGTTGGCAACCGTCCTGGATGAAGCCATGCGCCGCTTTGGCGCGCGTAAAGCGCACCCCTTTGAACGGGACTTCCTGGCAAACCTCCTCCATTGGATCGCAGAGAATTACCGCATGCAAAGAGCGGACGCGAAGCTCCTGAATGACTATCGTGCAGCGCTCGTCGAGGGGCAGGAGAAAATTCCGAATGGAGTTGACAGTGAGTCCTTTACCTGGTTGCAGCGCCTGCTCGATCAGGAAGATCTTCAAGCCCGGCTGGCATGACGTTTTTTAGGGGAGGTGCAAAATTCCATGAGCAATGAGCCTGAGAAGAATGCAAACAGTATGCCTGCCGGGAACGCGCCCGGCGCTGCTCCGGCCGCTGCAAAAACTGCGCCAAGCCGCTCTGCTGAACCGCCAAAGCCTGCCGCTCCAGAGCCGGAGCCGAAAACTCCGGAGACGGAAAAGAAAAAGGCCGTTCCGGATGGAGAGAAGAATGGAGAGCCGTTAAACCTCTCACTCAACATCGATAACCGTCCTGAGATCAGCGGCACGGGTGGATCAGTCGACAACACTGCGTTCAAGCTGGAGATGAGGAGCGCCCGCGATATTTTCATCGGAACGGATGGGGCTGTCCGGATCACGCAATTTTCCAAGTCGATGCGGGCCAGGCTGACTCGTTCTACCGAAGAAGCGGAAGCTGTTAGGCACATCCATGATGAATTGACCACCAGCCAGTTTATTTCGATCCTGCAGGAAAGCCGGATCCTGATCATTTCGGCCGAGCCGAATTCGGGCAAAAGCTCCACGGCCATTTATCTCGCTCATCGGCTGAGGTTGTGTGATCCTGAACTCAAGGAGGAAATCACGCAGGTTTTCCCCCTGGATGCTGCAGTACAAATCAATTTGGCTGAGGCGGTGCAGCAGGAAGAATCTTTTTGCCGCTGCGTCATCTTTTTCAAGGATTTTCTGACCGGCCAGAACCGTGCTCTGCGCGAGTTCTTGGAAGGGCTCGATCAGCGGCTTGCTGATTCGCTCTGCCGCGAGCTGAAGGCACGAGGATCGTATCTGATCTTTACCACCGACGATCATTTTATCGAATCCATTTCTTCGCAGCTGCAGGCTTTGCGCCTATGCATTCCTTTACCGCGGCTTGGCTCCGCCAAGCTGAGCGAGGCTCTGAACAGCATCCTGAAAGAGATACAAATAGATGTGACGCTAACGCAAGAGCAGCGGGACCAGGTCCTTTTATACGGCAAAACTGTACCCAGGATCCGTCGCTTCGTTCGCGAATACCTGTCCATCGTGGTTGAAGGAAAATCGACGGTCGAACGGGCTTTCAGCAGGATGGACCAGGTATCTCTCTGGCTGAAATATCTGGCGGCGGATTTTGAGGCCTGGAACGTCGCCTTTGTCCTGGGACTGGTTCAGCCGGTATCCGGTCCGCAAGGTGTCCCATGGACAGAGTTTCAGGAACTGTATAGCGCTCTGCTGAAGCCGATTCACAAGTGGACCGGAACACCGGAAAAATATTTCGTATATCGCCCGGAACGGCTCTGCGATGACGAGTTGCTGACCAAAGCGAGGGTGACGATCAAGCCCAGCGCCGATGGCCGGGACATGGTGCAATTCCAGGACCAGGCATTTCTGGAAGCGCTCTGGCCCGCTTTCCTGCATCAGACGCGCCGGTTAATGACCTCGCTTCTGCCCATTTTGCGTCAATTGGCACAGGAAGAAAATCTGTCTTTGCGGATCCATGCGGCCCGCATCTTGGGAAGAATCGGAGAGATGGACCCGGCCGCCATTATTCTTCCCCTAATTTCAGAATGGACACATGCCAACTCCGTCCGGTGGCGGCAAGCCACCGTAGGCTATCTGTTTCAAGGGATCATGCATAGCACAAATGAAACCTATATGAGCAACTGTCTGGCCGATCTGGAGCGGATGGGTCAGTCGGACGATACAGATGAAATTTGGACAGCGATCGCGGCCTTAAAGCAAATAGGGATCCTGGACTTACCTTTGGCAATGGCGCGACTGAAAAACATCGCCGAAGCCAAGCTGGCGGTTTATTTGTCGCATAATGACGAGATTCTGCGCATCATGCAGAACATCGAGCGTGAATTCAAAAAGCCAAACCACACTCGAAAAGAAGCTTTCCAGCTTATCGCCGCCCATGAATTCCTGAAGGAATTGGGATTCGCTCTCCTGCGCCACCACGGACCGGTATTCTTTGCGATGCAGTATTCGCTGGTGGCCTTATGTCTGGCAAAAGGCCCCATAGAAGTTTTCACGGAGCTGCGAAAATGGCTCCGCGGCAATGAAGGCCTGCGTAGCCTGGTCTGCCTGCTCTATCTCCAGTCGGATGGCATTGCCGATGAGCTTTCAGGATTCATCATGACGAAGGAGGAAATGGTTGCCGAGAAACGAGAAGACGCAAAGGCCGATTCAGCGGAAAGAAAAGAAACCCGGAGCGCCAAAAAACATGCCCGCGCCAATCCCATTCTCACGGCCTTGAGCCAGTCTCCTGATTCCCCCGTTCGGTTCGCGCAGTTTCTGGAAGATATATTCGCAAACTTCAATACCGTTTTTCGCATGGGCCGCACGAACTACCTGCGCGAGGCTTTTTTCAACCACCTGCGGTCCTGCGTGGTGGAAAGCGGCGAATTTCCTCGTGGACGGAAGGCGCTGGAGGATGTTTTTGTGCGGCTGCTCACATCGCCGCTCGTTGAATTGAAAATGCAGACCATGGATATGTTTCAAACAAATATTTTTTTGCAAAAAGGATCGCGCGAGGAAGAATTCGCAATCAGCGTGAAGAGAAAAAGCCTGTTCGGTGGCCGCAACAACGCAAAAAATGCGCTTGCGATCGCAAAGATGTGAACCCTTGAATTTCCGGTAAAGGAGATAGTGACATGGAAGCAATGAGTCTGGTGCGGCGGCAGGTTTCGTCCATCCTGAATGCGGATTTTTTTCTGAGCCAGGCTGACCTGGACGCCAACTATGAAGATGAACGTATCGCGCAAGTGGTCAACGGAGCAAGCTATGAACGAACAAAGCGGAGAGTAAGCGATTTTATCTCTCGCTGCGAGCAGACCCTTTCGGGCCTGCGACAACGCGTTGAGCAGGCCAAGGCGGAATTGGATGGTCTTGCCGCAAAAGCCACGGCGACACAGCCTGGCAGCGGTCCTTCCAGCTTTTTTGTTGACAGAAGCAATCCCAATTCCGTTGCGCGTTACAACGAAAAAGTGGACAAGTACAACGCCCAGCTTGAACTTCACCGCCGGATTGTAGACCAGGCGGGCCGGGCCAAAGAACGTTATGAAGACGTAACCGCAAAACTGGAAGACAAGAAAGCAGAGTTGGACGAACAGGTGCGCGAGAAGCTGGAAGAGCTGAAACCTGCTCTGGACCAGGATATCCTTACCCTCTTAGGAAAATTGCAACAGCTTGCCTATGACAATCTCCACAACAAAGGCAATCTCTTTGCCGGTTTTCTGCTCTCCTATGTGACAAAAAGGGCCTACGTCTTTCTCTATGATCGAATTCAGGATACCGTGGAACAGCGCGCAGCCACTGACATCTTTAACAAGCTCAATGCAGAGTTCAACACCATCATGACGACGAGCGGGGAGGACGTGGGAAGTGGGTTGCGACAAGCGGCAGAGTTTCTCCTGAGCTGTTATCAATCTAATGCCGTCCTGCTCAAGAACATCCAGGACAGTCTGCAGGCGCTTCCTTATCAGCAATGTAAAGACGCTGTGGTGGAAATCCAACGGCTTCTCTCTTTTGCGATCAACACTTCATTTGAGTATGGGCATATCATCGATCCTTCCGCATTGGCGAAGGTTGAAAGCGAGGTCCGCGCACGCAAGGCTTTATTCTCGCAGCAGGTCCAGGCCATTGATCGTTGTTCCGCCAGGCTGGAGCCGGTCTTCAGCGCAATCGCAGCAATCCAGAGCTCGGTCGATTCAGAGTTGTCGAAAATGAATTCATATAAGATGACGGTCTTTGACCCTGCTGGCAAGGATGTTCTTTTTGCGCTCAGCGTGCTTGAAGAAGAAAATCAGGACCGTTATCTCAAACAACACAAGCCGTGGCTTCAATGCATGCAAAAAGAAATCGAGCAGAAGCTGGGTGAACCGTTGAATGAGTTGGTAAAAAATGTGGTTGATACCGCATTGTTGACCCAAACTGCAAAAGACAAGTTGGCTGCCGACGCGGCGCTCTGCTTCTATTCCTTCAAAAGCAAACTTGCACAAATAAAGACTCGTTTACTGGACGGTATCAAGTCCTTGGATTCCACTTTGCAAGAGATCGATGAACTGCCCAGGCAGAAATCTCGGGAGTTTGCCAGGAAGATGTCTCTCTGGTTAAACCTCTCATTATTGCCGCTAGGAAACCTCTTCGGCCTTGTGGCAATCATAGGGATGACCAAAACATATCTGCCGGCTTTCATGAGCAGCAATATCACTTATGCCGCTCTTCGACAGAGATACGTTAAAAAGTACCAGGTCTATTCCTATATCCACATCGTACTTATGCTGGGCTGTACAGTTTGGGCATTGCTTGCGGGAACACCGGTACGGCCCGTCCTCTGGGCGGTGACTATCACCTACGTGCTCTCTACGGCGGGTCTTTACGCAAAAGGAAGACAGCTTAAGACTCTTGGGGTGGAACCCGTCTCCAGCCAGCGGTCATAATCATGGTTACAAAAGGTGCAAGTTCGCACGCGTCTGAGTCGTTGCGGCTGAGTCTCTTTTGTTGTTTGGCAAGTTGCTTTCTGAATGGTGTCCCCTGGAGACTTGCAAAGGTTCGCGCGCGGCGGCTTTCGCGTTTTCTGTACAGGCCTCAACTTCGGAGCTTCACCAAAAGTATCTCTCTTGCCTGCAACACAGAACCCTTTGCTCAACCCACCCCAACACAGCGGAGTGGCGCAAAGGGTTCAGGACGACAGATTTCTTCGCGGCCAACTCCGTCGCATCGGCCATCGACGTTGCCCGCAGGGGCCGTTCCAAAATCGTCTCAACCCGCCAGTCTGCAACTAATTGATTCTAAAAGATGGGATGCAACAGTATTCCGGTGTTTCAAAACCAGATGATTGTGGAACTGATCCGATGAAAATAGTGAAACGTGAATGTTCCAGATATCTATGCATAACGTCTACCTCTTGGAACAAGCTCTTTAAGCACTCTTCGCCCTGGTTGCTTGCCGTAAAGTGTCGATCGTCAGATCAAGCCCGAATGCCCAAAAAAAGATCTTTGAGAAGTCTTCGAAGGTCCCAACAAAGGTGCTCTGGTACAACATGAGTCCGCCGAGTCCCACTAAGAAAAACAGAGTTGCGCTCTGTATGCTCTTGGCCCAAAAAAGTTGTTTACGCGGCGTTACTGGAGTGCGGTCAACTTCCCGCGGCAGATCCAGAGCAGGCGCCGAGGTGCGATAGGATGGGATGGGTGCCACCACAAAGTCGGAACGAAGACTAGAGGGCCATATGGCATCTGCGCCTGGCGGCGGTGTGCCGCTGAGAAAAGTGCTGCTTGAGTACGCGTTGATCGTAACATTAACCGCTCCGGCATAGTCCTGTACGTTCAAGCGGGCTTCTACTGCACTTGTGTCCTTCGAGCCCAATTGCTTTAACAACGCATGGCGCCAAGCCTGGTCTAGATTGGCTAGCTGTGTTGGCAGAGAATCAAGGGCCGTCCCCGGATCGTCAGGCACTTGCTGGAGTGTCGCCGCAAAATCGAGCGTCTCTTTCTTCAATCTGGCGATTGTCTGTTGATCGGACGCTTTGGCCATCTGCTTTGCCGTCTTTTCAATCTCGGCCACTAGCGCGGTTTTAAGTTGCGAAAGAGGGTCGCGAATGTGGGAGACAGAAATGGTCAGAGTGGAAAGCACTTGCAGAATGTTGGCTGTTGTGGCGCAAGCGGTGTCGTCTTTAATATTGGCAAGAGCAGACTGTTGCTTCTCTAAAGCAGTTTGTAAATTCATTTTGAGGACTGATGAAATGCCGCCCCTTGACTTTTGTAGGAACTCAAAATAGTTCACCATCTTCTGCTGCCATTCGATCGCCCCAAGTTTGACCTGAAGCCCGAGGTTGTTTTGGAGCGAGAGCAGATCTTGCTTGGCGCCGGCCAGGTCGTCGTTGCCTAATTTTACTGCCGCCTTGTCCAGTTCCCGTTTACCAGTCTCAACGGATGACATTACAAGCTTTGGCACCGCCCATGTATTGTCGGTAACGGAACGCAGGTCGTCGAAAATTATCTGAACGTCTTGATGCCGTGTGGCCAGTTTCTTCAACTCATCGCGCCAAATCTGGTCCAGGGCTTGACGGTATTTTTCAATATCGGCTGCCGATTCTCCTGCGCGGGCTGTCGTAAGGTCATTAACAGCTTGATCGATGGCCCCGCGAAAGGTCGAGTCAAGGTGCTTGTCGCAATCCATTTTCACGCGGTGGAGGAGATCATCAGCATTGATGCGCGCCTGGTTCAGTTCGATACGTCCTTGCAATAACACTTTCAATAGCCAACTCACCAAGGCGCCCGCCAACGCATACACAAAAACCATGAACAACGGCAGTCTGCTTCTAACTTCGAAATTAAGGGGTACCGCCTGTGTTAGCTGCGGTGCCGTGACTTGCATCGCACCCGTCACGGTGCCTAGAGGGAAATCTCCCATCAGTTCGTAATCTACGTTCGTCGGCTTGCCGGCTTCCAGCTTATTGGGAACAATTAAATGCAACTGTCCGGTGACGGGCACGTTGCCGAGAAGAGAGGGTTGCAGGGCCGGAGAAACCTGAACGTCAGTGATGGACGATTTCCCGGAGATCTCGGCCATAACTAGCGCTTGCTTATCGTCTTTGCACCCCAAAATCCGATAGACAATCAGCTTTGACGGCAGCTGCAGCTGGGCTGTAGGGTGCTGAACCTGAAGAGTCAGGCGTGGGGCGTCGGGCTGGGTCTTAGGTAGCAAGTTTAAGACGACGTTGTAGGTTCCTGCCTTAGTAACTTTGGTTGCATCAATGTCCACGAGCAACGCAATGGGGTAGTTTTGTTTTCCTTTTTCCCATTTGACCGTAAATGCATCCCGTAGGCTGTTGTCTCTTAGCGCGCCGAGACTTACTTCGGATACGCTCGGGTTCTCCCTGGGGCGAAAGTTAGCCGTCGGTGTAACTGCAACACGAATTTGTGGTTTGGAGCAGCTCGCGCACAGGTCCACGCTGTCCCCGCCATCTATGGTGACCAGCGGTGCCTGCGCAATGGCACGGCTACCTGCAAGCAATAGAAGGATTAACAGACTTGGCACTTGTCTCATTGAATCCTCAAATCTACGTCCCCAATGGCATTGAATACAAAGGCCAAAGGATTGCCACGTTGGAGAGACGCACGCCTGAACTCGGTAATCGCGGTGCCAAGTCTGAGGTGGTCCTTCAGCATTGCGATGCTGACGTGCTGTGCGAATTGTGCCGCGAGCTGCGAAGCGACGATGCATTCGGTCCCTACCACGGCGGCCGCCCCGGCGGTGTTGAACGCTATTACAAAATTATTCACCGTTTTGAGGCTGGTCGCGGCTGAATCACACGCCATCAATAGAATGATGGATCGGGGCTCATCCCATGCCTCTTTCTCCTTTTGTGAACGCTCGTCAAGCTTGGCTCGCGATAGCCAATTTTTATCTCGCACCAGCCGGATGCGTTCATCCGCCTCCTCCATATGTCCGAGCACAATGAGCACCGCTGGGCGTACCGGAGGGACCTCCCACAGGAGCTCAATCAACTGCCTTCCGTCAGCAGGACCAGTACTTACGGCACTGGTGCCGACTTCCTTCTTAAGAAAGTTCTCCAACTCCTGCGCTTGCGGAAGTTCAGCATCGGCGACAATTCTAATGGCACCCTGCAACGGGAGCGATACATGCGTGTCTGTTGCGCGGCCCCGTCCCAGAAACTCCTCGACTTGGTGGCGTATTCCCCAGAACCCGGACACGCAGAAAGCCCCGCTGTCGACTTTGCATTTGCATGGTTGTGGTTTGCCTTGAGTATTCCGCGTGCGGCCCAGGCAAACGGATCCCAATGCCGTATCCTCAGGCAGGTCGTAGTCATAGAGAAGGGTCCAGGGAAAAACGTAGTCAAAACCGTACCGCACCACTTGCAGCGCTCGTCAGATTTTTTCCGCACCTCTACCAGATCTTTGCGCAATTTCGGCTGTTGCTCAGCAGCACCGGCGAACAAGGCATCGTAGAGCTTTTTGCCTTTTTTTGCCAGTTCGCGAATCGCATTGGCCAGAGGCTCGGGTGCAGGGTCGCCATCGGTTATTTCCGGATAAAAACGAGCGGTACCGGGATTTTCAGGATCCTCCGTCGCGATTCTTAGGTATGAGCGCAAATCCTTCACCTGATCATCGAAAGTGCCTGGATCCAAACGAAGATCGCCATCTGCTCCATTCGTCCCCTTTACGGAAATATTGTGTGTGGCACCGGGTCCACGATTGATTGCGATTGACAATAGCCGCGGCTCCAAAGAATCCAGGTTTGTGAACCGCTCCGTGCGGGTGAACTCCAGAGACACTCGCAGGCTTTCTCTGGACTCGCTTCCAGTACTCTCCTCGTCTGTAATTTCCGCTGAGAGCAAAAATGACTGTACGATGTGATTGCGGGAGTAAAGCAGAATCCGGAGTTCAGCCTTGCTGACCGCCTGGCGAGGGGCACGGATCGTGAAATAAACCGGATCACTCTGGCCGGCAAGCGGCAGATTGAAGCGCTGTAGTGGCCGCGACAGCAGGTGGAAATCCTTGGGCTGGACAACGAACTCAAGTTCGTGTCCGCGCGCATCTTCGGGATCAGGTAACAGAGGATCGACGGCTGGCATCTTGCCGCTGACGATGCTGTCCATCGAACGGTGTCCGATGTGCAAACGGAGCTGATATCGCGCTCCCGGCTTCAGCGTTGCGGACTTCCGCAAGGATTGTAACCGTGGTTCCGTATCCAAGCGCTGCAGCGCCGCATCCACCGATCGTCCCGGAAAGTGCCGAACTTTGGACGAACTAACATCGCGAAAACTCAGTGGCGAAGTCAGGGGCCGGGCCTCCGCGTCCGTTCCAGGCACAGCCTCTTGCTGCTCCGTGTCCTGCACCCCGAAAGTGAGACAGAGATAATATCCCCACTAAGCAGGAAAGGAGCTGCGAGTGGCGAATTTAAAAGGTGCCAAGAAACGCGGGTTGCCGTTTTGGCAGGCCGCAGTGGCAAGGGTACAGGCAGGAG
>JAIQGK010000030.1 GCA_020072645.1 Terriglobia bacterium | reverse complement strand
GAACCGCAGCTTCTCTTCCATAACACTGCTCTTTCTCCATGGCATGCGCTCCTTTTTACTCGCGCCTGCTTCTTGGTTGCAGTGTCAGATATGTGCCCGGTCTGTTCTGTCAGGGATGTGCCCGGTCTGTACCCAGCCAGAGACCCACCCCCCATAGCACTTTTGCTGAAAACAAAGACCAAAGTGCCATTCGACCGAGCGGTGACCGAACGGTCGAAAGCCTTCGTTCCCGTTTTTCAGCGGTCAAATCCGGCCCAATTTTCAGCCATTTTTCTCATTTCAACTGTCCGGTCGGCAGAGGGTTGCAACGCTTTACCAAGTACTAAATACCAAGAACCAAGTACCGGTTTCCCGCTAACTGCTTTGGTTGTCAAAGACCGTCCACTGCACAACTTTTCCGCTCTGGAGCGAATTTCTAAATTTACCATTTGTTCGCCTTCATGTCAAGACGAAAATAGTGCTGACTGGTGGAAGAGCGGCCCTTCAGGGCCGCGAAAAAGATGGTTAGAGAAACTCTACCTTGCGCCGCAGGCCCGAGAGCGGAGCGCGTCACTCCCAGTCTCTGCGCCGATCTGAACGCTCTGAAAAGCGACGCTCCTCATATTCCTCTTGATCCAAGATTTGTTGCTCGTCTTCCCACCAAAGCAGTGAGAGGATAGTTCGTCCTCGCAACATGATTGAATCCTCTTTAATCCAATAACGATCAGCCCTCGGGTGATTGATCCACTCGCTGCATCTAACATCTTGAGGACTTTCGCGGCTAGTACCCAATTGAAGGTCATACGCAACCGTATTCTTCCCGGGTCTTTCAACAGGCCAGAACTTCCCTTTGACTTCAGAGTTAGCCACGAACCACGCTTTGCCTTCATCAGTGTTGCAGACGAGCATTGACGGCATCCAGCCGTGCTCGACGAGCCGGATTGCGGTAGCAGTGAGACTCATCTGAAATTGGGATGCGAGATCGCTCACTGTGTTAAAAGTTATTGGTAGGCCACGCGCCAGCGGCCTAAACATCGGCGCCGGAAGTAGCAGATCGCTTGAGAACCTGTTAGCCCGGGTTTCAGGATTATTTGCTGACCATTCTCGCGTAAAGCTCTTATCTTCACATTGAAAGGCGACCTGGCCGCGATCACGCATCCAATGCCCAAGCTCGTGGCCTGCAGAAAACCGCTGACGCTCCCGTGTCGCAAGCGAATTCACGGTAATTATCGCGCGCTCCTTGTAGCCAAGGATTCGTGCCTCGCAACCATGCAGTGGTTTGTACCTGATTGTTGCCCCGCAATACTCAGCTATAGCCTCTATATCTAGATCTACTGGTTCGCGGATGCCTAGGTCCGCAAGGATTTGTGCCGCAGTCTGAGGCAACACAGTCATTCCGATTGCTTCCCTTCGTTGTCAAACACACCAAGCTCGCCGAGCTCTTCCAAAGCGCTTTGGATATCATCATCTGTGAGGCTCTCAAAGTCGCGATGTTGCACGGTCAGCATTGCTTGCATTTGCGGCTTAGACGCCAGAATCGCAAGGAACTGACTGCGCCGGCCCTCCGGCGTGGGTGAGAACACGAATTGCTTCCGTTGGGCTCCGGTGCGCGACTTGTAAGTTTGCCGTGCTGCGTTTAGTTTGCGCTGCTCAAAACGCTTGATCCCGGCTAACAGAGAAGTTTTTACCTCTTGAGCGACCGCTTTGAGGTTTTCCCCGGAAGCCTGTGATTCTTCAATGACCTCTTCATCGGTTGCTGTCTCTATAGAATCAACCAATGCTTCAAGGATGGCATCGAGTTCCGTCCTCGGATCCCGACGATCATTGGACATAAGGTATTCCTTTCCGCCAGCGTGCTTTTGTTGTTCGGCGGATCTTTTTTACGGCAGCATCAAATTCTTTTCTGCTGATCTCCAGCTTGGCCATAATCTCTGGCCCCTTCATGCCGGTCTTCAGACCCACTATGACCAGTGAGGCGACAACATCCTCCGGGAACATTTCCTCAATCTCCAAGACTAGTTGCTGCGTTCTCGAAGTAACCTCACTTTGCAGTAATGCCTCTTCGGGATCCGGGCACCTATCAGCCGCGGTATCCACGGCTGTCGGGACCTCCTCTCCCTGTTCATCTACCGTAATGAGATCTGAGGCAAGTCGGGGCGGCTGTTCAAGGGCCCCTTTCCGTTTCCAGTTGCTTGCAATACTCCGCATTGCACCTATAAGCAGCCTCACAAGGTCCACCCGTGAGGGACGCCACTTCCTGTTTCCTTGCAGGAGGGAAATCACTGCCTCCTGAAGCAAATCTGCCCCGCCGGTTCCCCAGACGTAAGATCGTATGCGAAAGGCCAACGCCTCCGCTACGGCTTTCAGCCTGGCGCTGTCCGCCTCAGTCAAGGACTGTACGGCGCTCCAGACTTCTTCCGGGGTTGCAATCCGTTCATCGGTCGGCCCCTTGGCTCGATGGTAGCCAGGATCGTCTGCCATTTTAGATCCTCAAGCGCTAGCTCCTGATTACCTCTGCTCAATTGAATAGGTTTTCGGACACGATTTTGGGAAAAAACTACACTTTTTTTGTCCAACTCGCCATCAGGATGAGCATAGGTAATTGCGTGGCGAAAAATCTACGACCAAGAGGGTTTCTAAATGTTACACGAAATGCCGCACGATGATCATGGTCCTGTGTCCAGCCATCCGGCACAGGTGACAGTCACAGTGGATGGAAAAGAACTGAAGGTTCAAGCTGGCACCTACACCGTTTCTGACTTCAAACGACTTGTCGGGGTGGACGCCTCTAGGGAATTGGACGAGATCATCCATGGCGAATTCAAACCGCTCGATGACAACGCCAAAATCACCATTGAGAAGCATGAGAAATTTGTGAGCCACGTCCGGACCGGGAGCTCATCTTAATGGTTGCTGCTGAACATCTGCGGGAACTGGCGGAGTTGTGCGGCGGCGCTCAAGAGATGCCGGAAGGTGGAAGAACTTATATTTACCTGAATTGTGTGCAGGTGGCTGGGGGGACTCAGCTACCTGCCCTCCTTTGCATTCAAGAGCATTCTGGCTACTCCACACGGCTATTTCTGCCACAGGTGATACCAGGGCGGGGCGCGAACTGGTCTACTCACTATATTCTCGGCAAAAACTGGTACAGCTGGTCATGGCAGGGCGTTTCGGCCAACCTTCGACCTGCGGAGATGCTTGCGGCACATTTGAGGCCGCTGCGATGAAAATCAAGTTCAAAATCCAACGGGAGCTGTTGAAATCCGCAATGGCGAATCTCAGACGCCGTCACGTTTTTGCCGCCGAACGTGTGGGGTTTTTCTTGTGCCGGCCGTCGCATCTTCCGGAGGACGGTCTGCTTATACTCGCACAAGGATTCCATGCCGTCGCGGATGAAGATTACCTCAATGACCCCAAAGCCGGTGCAACCATGGGATCGCATGCAATTCGCAAAGCCTTGGAGGCCGCATACAACCAGGGCGCGTCAATGTTCCATGTGCATATCCATGAACACCGCGGAAAACCAGGGTTTAGCAGCATTGATAGTCGGGAAACAGCCCGCTTTGTGCCGGATTTTTGGAACGTGCAGCCCGCTTTACCTCATGGCGCAATTGTACTAAGCCAAGACTCCGCTTTTGGAAAATGCTGGATGCCAGACAAGGTAGATCCAACTGACATTTCCGAGTTCATCTCCGTCGGGGTTCCAATGAGGCGCCTATGAGCGACAAGCTATCTCGGCTTATACGGCTGGACCGGCAAAGTTTTTTGGGCCCAGAAAGCGCAGACATTTTGGAGGCGTGCCATGCTGCTATTGTTGGGCTAGGCGGTGGAGGGTCTCACATAAACCAGCAGCTTGCTCACGTAGGCGTTGGAAATGCCGCGATTTTTGATCCTGACAAAGTTGAAGAGACCAACCTCAATCGCCTGATCGGAGCCACTGAAGAAGACGTGGCAGTTGAACGCTCCAAAGTTTTTGTCGCTGAACGCTTAACCCGCGGGGTCAATCCCTGGATACATGTTGTAAGTTACAAAGACAAGTGGCAGGCCCACGCTGACGAACTGAAGGAGTGCGACATTATTTTCGGTTGTGTGGACAGCTTTACCGAGCGCGAGCAGTTAGAGACGCTTGCCCGCCGGCATTTGATTCCTTATATCGACCTGGGAATGGATGTGCATCCTGTTGGCGATGCCTTTTCTATTGGTGGCCAAGTAGCTATTTCACTGCCTGGTGGCTCATGCCTCCGCTGTGTGGGCATTATCACGGATCAACGGTTGCAGCAGGAAGCTCAACGCTACAATGCCGCGGGCGGAAAGCCGCAGGTTGTGTGGCCTAACGGGCTGCTTGCTTCAGCGGCTGTGGGCATGTTTATGAAATTGGTTACGCCGTGGGAAAAGGAAATCAAATTTCCGATCTTGCTGGAGTATGACGGCGATGCACAAACACTCACGCCAAGCAACAAACTCAAGTATCTGAGTGGGCATTGCACCCATTTTGAAGGCCTGCATAATGTGGGTGATCCATTTTTTCAATTTCAAAACGCTGGCTCCTACAGCAAACCTTAAATCCAGAATCAGCGCGCTCCGCTCTGCTGCGCGCGGGCCTGCGGCGCAAGGAAAGACCTTTTTCTTGATCCTTTTCGCGGCCCTGAAGGGCCGCTCTTTCACCCCACACCGCGCCAACGCTACTCGCCGCTCTCCACGTCCCAGCCATCCTTCTTCATCTCAGTACGCAGCCAGCGTTGCAGGCTGGTGCGAAGCGATGGAGGGATTTCACTGAACTGGATCCCGTATTGCCCGCTTTTGTTGGCCCAGGTAATGCGTCCGGGAAGTTCTACTGGAACTTGATTGTTGCTGCCGGGAATCGTGAAGACGAGCGCTACCGGAGCACCGGATTTCAGCGGCTTCTCCGTACGAATTCCAGCTCCGCCGGCGCTGATGTTAAGCAAGACGGCGTCAAATTGTTCGCTCGCATATTTCATTTCGATAGGGAGCTCGAGTTGAGCACGGTAATAACGCTGCTGGCTAAGGCTCAGGCTGCCGGAAGAATCTTCCAGGCCAGCCTCGCGGTAAATCTTGAGCTTGCGAATCAATGTGCGCCGTGAAATGCCAAGGGCTTCCGCGGCCCTTCCCTGGTTGCCACCGCTATCTTCCAGGGCATGCAGGATGGCGCGTTTTTCCACCTGATCCAGATCGGAATCTGTGGGGGCAGGGCGGCGGCGTGAACTGACTGAATCAGGGAAACGCAGGTCTGCAGCGGTGATTTCAGATTGTGCGTCGTGGGCCTGCAAGACGGCCCCAAAGACCACGTTTTTGAGTTCGCGCACGTTGCCCGGCCACGCATAGCTGGTGAGCGCGTCCACCGCGTCGCGGCTGAAGCGGGATTCCGGATAGTGCTGGTGTAACACCTGTTCGGCAATTCCCACTATGTCTTCCGGACGCTCACGCAGCGGCGGAACTTCAAGTTTGAACTGGGCCAGCCGGTGATAGAGATCGCTGCGGAAGCGTCCGGCTTTTACCAGGTCTTCAAGATGCTGGTTGGTGGCCGCCACGACACGCACATCAACGCTGACTTTCTTGTTGCCGCCCAGGCGGTAGTAAGGCACGCCATCGAGCACGCGCAAGAGCTTTACCTGGATCTTTAAATCCAAGTCGCCGATTTCATCGAGGAAGAGAGTTCCCTTGTTGGCCATCTCGAACAAGCCGGGCTTCATGGCATCCGCGCCGCTAAAGGCCCCTTTTTCATATCCAAAAAGTTCGCTCTCAACCAGGTTTTCCGGGATGGCGGCGCAGTTAACATCCACCAGCGGCTGGTTGCAGCGCAGGGAATGCGTGTGGATGGTGCGCGCAACCATCTCTTTGCCCGAGCCGGTCTCACCCACAATGAGCACGGCAGCGGGATGGCGAGCCACTTTTTCCGCAAGCTTCATCACGCGCTGCAGAGAGGCGCTTTGAATGACCAATTCGGAGTCGTCCGCGGAAGGTACGCCGCGCGGTGCGCTCTCGTCGTGGGACGTGTTAGTCAAAGGAAGGCCGACTGTGGATAAGGTATTGGAGTTTTGCGATTTTAATAGTGCAGCAATGCCGTTTTACACGCAACAGTTAATTCCGGCCACAACTGTGCCGCAAAATAAAGCCTCCACCCCGGGCCAAAAGCTTCTGCTGTACAGCTTTGGCAAATGGGCATAGACTTTCCAGTTTTATGAAATTCAATTCGAGGGTATCTATGCTTTGGAAACGAGTCTTATCGTGTATTGTCCTGATGGGAATGACCGCCGGTGCGCAAACCGGCAGCGCTCCGACGAAAAAACCTTTATCGCCGGCTGCCGCGGCTTCCGTACAAAAGAACGAAAACGCTGAAAAGACAGTCCCGCGGCCAAAGTCTTTTGACCTGAATGCCATGGACAAGAGCGTTGACCCATGCCAGGACTTCTATCAGTATGCGTGCGGCAACTGGCGCAAGAATAATCCCATCCCCCCTGACCAGGCGCGCTGGGGCCGCTTCAACGAACTGCTCGACTACAATCGCCAGTTCCTGCACGACATCCTGCAGAAGGATTCCGCCAACAATCCCAAGCGTACGCCCGTGCAGCAGAAAATTGGCGACATGTATGAATCCTGCATGGATGAAACCACAGTCAACAAAAACGGCAGCGCTCCGTTAAAGCCGGAATTTGACCGGATCGCCGCCATCACCAATCAAGACCAGTTGGTTGAAACCATTGCTTATCTTCATTCTATGGGCGTGCAGGCGTTGTTTGGCTTTGGCGCCGCACCTGATCTGCACAATGCCAGCATGGAGATTGCCAACGTGTCCCAGGGCGGGCTCGGCCTTCCTGATCGCGATTACTACTCCGATACCGACGCCAAATCCCAGGAAACACGGGAAAAATATCTGGAGCACGTGGCCAAGATGTTTGTACTGCTGGGCGATGATGAAGCGGCGGCAAAAAAAGAGGCCCAGGCCGTTATGGACATCGAAACCAAACTGGCCGACGCCGCTCTAAAGCGCGTGCAGATGCGCGATCCTAAGAACCGCGACCACAAAATGAAGGTCACGGAACTTGAGACGCTTGCCCCTAATTTCAAGTTCAACCGTTTCTTTGCCTCAAGCGGCGCGCCAAGCTTCACTGAAGTCAATGTGGTGCCGCCGGACTTCTTCCAGAAAATCAGTCCTGTTGTGGAATCAATTCCGATTGCGGACTGGAAGACTTATCTGCGCTGGCATACGGTAAGAGCGGCCGCGCCGACATTGTCTGATCCATTTGTCCGCGAGAACTTTGCCTTCTATGGGCAATACCTGAACGGTCAAAAAGAATTGCAGCCGCGCTGGAAACGTTGCGTCCAGATGACTGACGGACTGCTGGGTGAAGCGCTGGGCCAGCCCTATGTTGCGGAAACTTTCGGCCCCGACGGCAAACAGCGCATGTTGAAAATGGTGAACGCGCTGGAAGAATCGCTGGGCCAGGATATTCAAGGCCTGGACTGGATGACGCCGGAAACCAAGAAGCAAGCGCTGGTAAAACTGCACGCCATTACCAACAAAATTGGCTATCCGGACACATGGCGCGACTATAGCTCCGTGAAGATTGTGCGCGGTGATTTGGTCGGCAACGTTCAGAGAGCACGAGCATTTGAAATCAAACGCAACCTCAATAAGATCGGCAAGCCGCTGGATAAGAAAGAGTGGGGCATGACTCCTCCCACGGTGAACGCCTATTACAGCGCCGCGAACAATGACATCAACTTCCCGGCCGGCATTTTGCAGCCGCCATTCTTCGATAAAGACGCGGATGACGCCGTGAATTTTGGCGGCATTGGCGTGGTGATTGGCCATGAACTTACGCACGGCTTTGACGACCAGGGCAGCAAGTTCGATGCGGAAGGCAACCTTAAAAACTGGTGGACACAGGCGGACCGCGACGAGTTCGACAAGCGCACCGGCTGCATTGCCGATGAATACAGCTCGTTTGTCGCGGTGGATGATGTCCATCTCAACGGCCGGTTGACGCTGGGTGAAAACACGGCTGACAACGGCGGGCTGCGCATCGCGCTGGCAGCACTGCATAAAGACATGGAGATGAATCCCAAAGTAGCGATGACTAAGGACGGATTCACGGCAGAGCAACGTTTCTTTGTAGGCTTTGCCCAGGTCTGGTGCCAGAACGCCACGCCAGAAAGCTCGCGGCTGCTGGCCAGGACCGATCCGCATTCCCCAGGCCAGTACCGCACAAATGGCACTCTGCAAAACAGTCCGGACTTTGCCAAAGCATTTGGCTGCAAAGCCGGCCAGAAAATGGTCAGTGCTAACGCCTGCCACGTTTGGTAAGGCTTAATTCATCCTGAATAACACTGCCGCATCTTTTCAGGATGCGGCAGTCTTTTGTCTCGATCATGTGCGCGATTGCTGAGCGATGATTGCGCTACATCGCGCGCAACGCCGGAGCCACGGGACGTCGGGCCGCGCGAAGCGATGGGAAGAATCCGCCAAGGATTCCCATAACAAGAGCAAAAAGCAATCCCAATCCCAGCAGAAACGGGGTTATGCGAAAGGCAAAGGCCAGATGAGAGAAGGTCTGCCAGTTCATTGCGCCGGTCGTCAATCCATTCAATGGCAGCACTGCTACGGCGCCCAGCAATCCGCCCACGAGCGAAATGAGCAGCGCTTCAATCATGAAAGAGAAAACCACGCTGCCTGCGCCAAAGCCCAGCGCGCGCAGAGTGGCAATCTCACGGGATCGCTCGGCCACGGCGGAATACATGGTATTCAAAGCTCCAAACACCGCGCCAATTCCCATCACAACGGCAACGATCCCACCAAGGACGACGATAAGCGTGGTCAAAGTCCGTGATTGTTTGGCGTAATACTCAATCTCCGGGCTTACGTCGACCGTGAGTCTGGGATCGGCAGTGGCTGCGTCTTTGAATTGCTGCAGAGAGCTTGGCGAATCCAGATGCACGGTGAGCGATTGATAGATATTTTCCGGGCGGTGATAAATCTGGTTGAGCACATGGGCGTCGCACCACACTTCAGAATCAAATGCAGAACCGCCTGCGTCAAATACTCCAACTACGCGCCAGGTTCCACCGCCAAATTTTACTGAATCGCCCATGCTGAGCCCGGCGTAAGTTTTATCCACGTTCCGTCCAACGACCAACTCAGCCAGGCCCGGCTGATAAAAACGGCCTTCCAGCATTTTGATCTTGCTGCGGACTTCCAACGCACGGGGCGAGACGCCGCGCACCTGCACATTGGCATCCGTTCCAGTCGACCGCAAAGGAAATGGCGCGATCACGACCACCTCCGGCGTCACCAGCGGACTGCCGTTCGCGTGGGCCACGCCGGGAAAGTCTTCCATGATCTTGATTTGGTCAAGAGAAATGCTGCTGTCCATCTCTGATGTCGAGCCCGCGCGCCGCACCATCGCATTGTCACTGGAGCCGGAAGAAACCAGAGTCGCCTTGAAACCAAATGCCAGTGACAACATGGCAATGAAAACGCCAACAGTTCCGGCGATACCCAGCACGGCGACCACGGCGGAAGTCCAGCGTTCTTTTACGCTGCGCAAGTTGTAAACAACAGGAATCGCCATGTCATACCCTCCGTAGTGCGTCAACCACGCGCAGCCGCATTGCGCCAATCGCAGGAATCACGCCACTGGCCGCGCCCACTGCCAGAGTGACTCCCAATCCTGCGAGGATTGCCTTGCCGGGCAGGAAGAAAAAAGGTAGCAACCCGCGCGTGGGATCGCCGCCCAGAGTGAAAAGTTTGGCAAGACCAAGACCCAGAGCGCCGCCAATCATCGCGATCAGCAGCGATTCAAATAGCACGAAGAGCAGGACAAATCGATCTGAATAACCCACGGCCTTCAGCACGGCAAGCTCGCCAGTCCGCTCACGTACAGCGATAGCCATGGTGTTCCCAGTCACCAGTAAGAGTGTGAAAAAGACCACGCCGCCGATCGCCATGATCAAGAATTGAATATTGCCAAACTGTTTTACCCATCCTGCGGCAAAGGCTTTCTCGGTATCCGTGTGAGTCTCAAAGGGTGAGTTGGCAAATTCAGTATCAATGGCCTTGGAGATGCGCAATGAGTCATCCGGATGGTCAACCTTTACCGTGTACCAGCCCACGTGGCCTTTGTACTGGGCAGGGACCTGTTCCTCGAACCGTTTCCATTGGAACCAGAACTGGGTTTCGTCATCCGCCTGTCGCGTGCCGTGATAAATCCCATCGAGGTTGAATTCCCACACGCCCCCAAGAAAAGTTCCCTTGATGGGAATGCGATCGCCAACTTTCCAGCCAAATCTCTTGGCAGTGGCCGCGCCCGCGATTGCTCCCTGGCGGTCTTTCACATAGTTCTGCCACTGGTCTTCTGGAATATCGAACTCAGGAAACACCTTGCGCCAATTATCGACATCCATCGCAAACTGGGGAAAGAAATTCCGTTCATCCTGATATACGCCGCCGAACCAATTGGCGTACGTGAGCTCCTTCACGCCCGGGATTCTCCTGATCTTGTCCGCATATGCCAGCGGCAGCGGCTGGATAATGGACGTGCGGTTGATGACGACCAGGCGATCGGCCCCGGCAATATCAACGCCGCCGCTGAAAGCCACCCGAACCACAGCGAGCACGCCAAAGAGGAACAGTGCCACCGCGAACGATCCAATCGTAAGGATGAAGCGAATCTTTTTGCGAAACAAATTAGCGCGAATCAGGCCCAGGAATTTCATCGCACACCTCCACTGGAAACCGTCTGCAGCCGGTCGGCTTCCACCAGCACGCCTTTTTCCAGGTGCAACGTCACGTCAGCCCGCGCGGCCACGACTGGGTCGTGCGTCACCATCAGCACGGTCTTCTTGTATTCCTTCACCAGCCGAAGAATCAATTCCATGATCTCGTCCGCGCTCTTGCGGTCAAGATCGCCTGTGGGCTCGTCGCAAAGCAGGAACGTGGGATCGGAAACAATGGCGCGCGCAATGGTCACGCGCTGCTCCTGGCCGCCGGAAAGCTGGCGCGGATAGTGGTGAATGCGATCACTGAGGCCAACCACTCCCAGGGCTGTTTCCACATGCTGACGACGTTGCGTCTTGGAAAGACTCGTCAACAACAGTGGCAGTTCGACGTTCTGAAAAGCAGTGAGCACGGGAATGAGGTTGTACATCTGGAAAACAAATCCCACGTGGCGCGCGCGCCATTGAGTCAGCCGGCTGCGCGACATGTGGGTGATTTCGTCTCCGGCAACCGTGATGCTGCCCGCCGAAGGCACATCCAGGCCGCCCAGAAGGTTCAGCAGAGTGGTCTTGCCTGAGCCGCTGGGGCCCATGAACGCAATAAACTCGCCGGCTTCCACGTCAAGATTCAAGGCTTGCAACACTTGTATCTGCTCGCCGCCGCGGGAATAAGTCTTGCTTAGACCGCGCGCACTAATCAGGCTGTTTGAGCGTCCGCTTCCGTCAACACGCACCATTGCCAAGTCCCTCCTGCTGCTTGCTTATTGTTTCACTTCCACCGCTTGCCCTTCATGCAATGTATCCGCGCCTTTCACCACCAGTTTGTCACCCGGCGCAAGGCCAGCAAGGATCTCTATGTCGCTGCCTCGCTCCGCGCCCAGGCTCACGGCACGCCGCTCCAATTTCTGGTCGCGAACAAGGTAGACAATCTGCTTTCCTCCATCGTTGCGCACAGCGGACTTGGGCACCAGCGCCCGCGCTTCACTGCCCGCGTTTTTTCCTGGCGCTGGAGCGGCGCTCAGGAACGCCACCTTCACGCCCATGTCGGGCAGAATGGTGTCATCAAGCTTGTCAAACGCGATGCGTACCTTCACCGTGGCTTTCTGCCTGTCTGCCGTTGGAATCACCGTGCGAACTTTGGCAGGAAGTTCTCGATCGGGATAAGCATCCAGCGTTGCGCTCACCCGCTGTCCCTGCTGCACTCGCGCAATGTACGATTCATTGACGTCCACTTCAATTTCAAGCGAATTCATGTCCACCAGCGTGGCGATTCCGGTCCGCGTGAATCCTCCGCCCGCAGAGATGGGAGATACGACTTCACCGCGCTGCGCATCCTTAGAAACCACAATGCCGTCAAATGGCGCACGCACAATGCAGTTGTCCGCATCCTCTTTGGCCACGCCGATGCGCGAATCCGCGGCGCGTACCTGCTCCTTGGTAAGCGCAATCTTGGAGTGCAAACTCTCCGCCGTAGTTTTGGCCGCGTCGAGCGCCTGTGGACTGATGACTCCGGCGGTGTGCAAGCCCTGCGCGCGCATTGCTTCGCGGTCCGCATTGGCGGACTGCACCTCAAGATCAGCCAGCGCCGCAGCCGTGGCGTCTCGGTCCGATTTGGCGGACGTTAGCGCGGCATTCGGCTGCGAACAATCAAGAGTCGCCAGCACCTGGCCGGATTTCACGTGCAGACCTTCTTCCGCATAAATCTGCTCCACACGTCCGGTGACTTTTGCGGCAACGGTGGCGCGACGCCGGGGCGTAATGTAGCCACTGGCATTGAGCAGCGCCTCAGCTTTGGCTCCGGTTGCCGGCCGGGCTGTGGCCACTTCAACGACGGGCTTTTGCGACCGGAACGCCAGCAGCAGGCTTCCCAGTAACAAAACTACGCCCACAGCCGCGGCAAACAATCCCAGCCGCTTGCCGGTCTTGGAGCCGCGGCGCGAATGGTCATCAATGCGTAGCGAGCTGAGATCATGCTGAGGAGGCATCGAGCTACTCATATTGGGGCGTAATAATCCTTATTTTGGTTGCGCCGTATCCAACTGGCGACTGGGAACCCGGAAGCGGCAAATCGACCTCTGCTCCGGTCGCGCCGAAAACAGAACCGCGCAACCCTTGCACGGTGATTGCAGCCATCACTTGTCGTTTGAGTAATGATAACGTATTCGCCGCTGGCGATGCTTATCGGTTTTTTCTGAGATCACGCAAAAGCTTTTTCCGGTGTTTGCTCAAGTCGCGGCCATCACGCTCAGAGGGATATGGCTGCGATTCTCCCTTGAGCCCTTTCCATAGCACCGTGTTGAAACTTTCTGAATCCAGCTTGTCTTCCCCGGTAAAGTCAAAGCCTTTTGTTTTGCCAGCCCAGTAAGCAGCATTGTGACCACTTTCAACTACGTCGTGCCCACTGTCAGCTGTTGCAGCGGGGAGCGGAAGTTTGGTCGACCTTAAGACTGCTGGCACTCGGGCTTTGTAATTCCATGTGGCGTGCCGCGTGGAGAAGACCTCAGACATGGGCGGCTGCAAGGCGTCATTCAGCCCCAGCGGCTTGATGCCCAGCACTTCTTCCATCGTCCGCAGCAAAGTAACAGTGTTGAAGCGTTTTGAAATAAGCGCGCGCTGCTTCACATATGGTCCCGCGATCAAAGCCAGACTGCGGTGCGCATCCACGTGGTCCGGGCCATTCTGCGCGTCATCTTCGATGACGAAAATCAGCGTGTCTTGGGCGTACTTGCTGCGCGCCACTTTTTCCACCAGCAAACCCACGGCGTAATCATTGTCGGCAATCTCCGTCTCAACGGTGTTGACTCCGTCTACTGCTTCGTCAAACGAGCCGAGATGGTCATGGGGGAGCCGCACCAATTCCAGGTTCGGCAGATTATCGTGCGCGACGTATCCATTGAACTCGCGTTCCCATTCTTTGAAGCGCCAATAGTCCGGAAAGCGCTGATCAAAGCCGCGGAAGTAGGGATCGGTGACTTGCTGCAAATCCGCTTTGGTCGCAGTGGCAACGCGTGTGCCGCTGGCTGCCGGATCGTGCAGCAGCGGAATTGGCGGATCATCGCCGGGAATGTGATTGTAGTGACTCAGGTCGATAAAGAAACCATAGTTGCGAACGCTGAGCCCAGACCGCAGAGCTCCGTCCCACAGATAGCCTGCGCCGCTCTCATCTTCAGGGCCGTCTGGCGCCGCCACATCAGCGTGGCCGGGCATCTGGTTTTCGGCATCGACAAGCTTTTCCGTATTGCGGTCATGCGGCGAATCGAGCCCGACATTGATATTGCGATTCATTCCTTCCACGTCATACGTCATGCCGCGGAAAGCGTAATAAACGGGGATGGTCCGTTCCACTTCGTCCGTGGTGCGCGCCGCCGTACTCCAGTTCCAGCCCACGCCGCTGACTTCGCCGCTGTCATAAAAATTATCGAGCGTAA
The DNA here is from genome assembly GCA_020072645.1 of Terriglobia bacterium. Classification (NCBI taxonomy): domain Bacteria; kingdom Pseudomonadati; phylum Acidobacteriota; class Terriglobia; species Terriglobia bacterium. The sequence goes on along the minus strand of JAIQGK010000030.1, from coordinate 23,863 downwards.
CAAAGCGCCGCGCCAGTTCGTGATGATTTGGCGTCATGGCCTCGGGAAACAGCGTAAGTGAAGGATCGCCATTACCTTTTTCCAGATCGCCCAGGACCTGGTCATAACTACGGTTCTCTTTCACGATGTAAATCACGTGCTTGATATGTTGGCGCAGGAATGCGAAAAGCTGGCGGCCTTTGGGATCATCTGCCGGCGCGGCGAAGTGATTGTTGCGGGCGACCTGCTGCGTGAGCGCACGCAGTTCCGCCGCGTCAGGCCGCGGAACTGTAGCAAAGCCGCCTTTTTCCAGTTGCAGAATATATTGACCGGCGGCAGCACACGGACTGTTGTTGGAAACAGTGGTAAGTGTCTTGCGACACCCCTTCGGATTCGGTCCCGGCATGGACTTGCCATTGACGATGTAAAGCATTGCTCCGTTCTTGCTCACGCTGACCGAAGTTGGATACCAGGCCGTGGGGATCAGGCCGACCACGCGGCTGTCATCGGCGTCTTTATCTAAAGCGATCACCGCCACGGAGTTCATGCCGCCATTTGTCACATAGAGCATCTTCTCGTCAGGAGAGAGAGCCAGGCTGTTGGGATTGCTGCCCTTAAAGCCGGTACGATTCGCAAAGAGACCGGCGGGCGCCGTGGTCTTAATTTCCGCCACGATCTTATCTTTTGCCGTATCCACGATGACAACTGAATCGCTATTGTCAGCCGCGGCAAACAGCAGCGTACCTGCGCGATTCACGATCAGCTTTCCCGGCTGGCCATGCGTTTTGATTCTTGCGCTGACGGTGAGCGTTGGCTTCAGTGAAAGCGCAATAATCTCGCGATCACGCAGGCTGGAGACATAGGCTTTATCGTCGGCGAGAAAAACTATGCCGAACGGATATTCGCCTCCGGCCACACCCTTTTGCGCCGGATTGATTTTCCCCGGTCGCAGGTCAAGTTCATCGATCACCTGTTTCCTTTCCAGGTCGATGAGGGAGACGGAATCATTTTGATGATTGGCGACAAGCAAACGCTTGCCGTCTGGACTCACGGCAACGCCGGCAACCATTGGATCGGGCGGCGTGACTTTCGTTTCCGAGCGATCAGCCACTCCCAGACCTGTCTTGTGGCCCAGCGCTATCGGTTTTTCCGTCTCGCTCCAGTGGTCGCTTTCCTGCGAGAAGATATGCACATTGTCGTCTTTGCCGCCGCCAACATAAAAACGCGAGCCATTGGGCGCCCACGCCAGCCCCACGTATGCGTTAGGGACACGCAACGCTCGCCGTTGCACCGGTTTTGGCTGACGAACATCGAAGACAAAAACATACTCGCTGGTCTGCGCCGGAATCGCTTTGCCCTTCGCATCATTGTTGCGGTTATAGCCGCTGGTGAGAATCAACAGCGTGCCGCCATCCGGGCTAACGGCGGTTGATATCGGATGGTCCACCGTGAAGTCAGGAAGATCGGGCAAGCCGGGGTTCAGAGGCTGCAGCGTTGATCCGCGCGCTGCCAGCGGCGTGATGCTCATGCCGGTGGGCAACTCTTCTGCTGCCGGCATATGTTTCTTCTGTTCAGCGCTAACAGCCGGAGAAAGTAACGCCACGCAGACACTCATCGCACAAAACCAATGTATGAGAGCAGAGGGAATGCGTGAGCAGCCGCTTTTCACAATTAGCGCTCCTGGCCCGCAGGTTGCGCAAGGCCACTGACTCTTGCGGCGGGCGCTTTGCCCAGCGTGCTATTGAGCAGGGCCGCCAACCTTAGTCCGGCAAGCGCCAGCTTCTGATTTACAAGTTCGATGTTTGCCTGAAAGTAAGCGTCATCGATGGCGGCAGGCTTTGCTTCCATGATGTGCCTGGCCTGGACATGCGATTCATTGGCCCAATCCACCGGCGTTCCTGCTGCCTGATTTTCCAGGTGTTTTTGCGCGATCAACGTGTTCAGCCGCCCAACATATTCTTCTTCTGAATAGCCGGTGTGTTCCAGCAGAAGCGTGTCCCAGGCCCAATGCAGATTGCAATCATAATCGCCGCACTTGGGCGAGCCGAAGACCGCGAGCTTAATGTCATTGCCGCCGCGAGCTTCGTCAATGGCATGCAACGGCTGATGGAGGTCGCCCACAAAGTGGACGAGCCACTTGAGTGCCTCCAGACGGTCGGCCCGAGAGGCTCTTTCATCGCCCAAGGTCTGTTGAAACATTTCGATCCGGTCCACCACGCAGTTGTGATGGTCAGTGAGCGCATCCTTATGTTTGTCCTGCGGACGAAAGCAGTCACGCTCCTCGGAAAAACCTGGAGCGTCTTTCGGAATATCGACAAAGTGCCAATCGTAGCTTTCGTCTCGCTCTTTTCTTACTGAATCGGCCCAGCTTGCGATAGAAGCCAGCGAGTCAGAGCCCAGAAGAAGCTGGAGATTCTGTTTGGTGGCAGGCGTAAGACGAGATGCCGCGATATCGGCAACTATGGCATGGCCTTTGGGTCCCCAGGCAAGAAGTTGGACCGGAAGAAGCGCCAGCAGGACAATAGCGATGATTTTTTTCACGAAGCCTCGGGTCATAAAAACGCGGCAGCCGAAGCTGCCGCGCAAGTTGTGATAGATTTGCCGCAAGCTAGAACCTAATCTTCGCTCCAATCTGGACCTGACGGGGCGAGTAGACGAAGTTGCTATTGGTATTTGTGGTTGAACCGAACAGTGGATTGAAAGTGTTATCCACGTTGAAGTTCAGACAGGGAGCTGCGGCGCTGCAGGTTACGTTTCCGTTGGCCGTAGCAACCGTACCAGTTGAGACAAAATAGGCAGTTGTATTCACGCCAGATACGTTCTGTTTGTTGGCGATGTTGAAGAAATCGGTCAACAACTCAACGTCGTATCTTTCCGTGAACTTGAAGTGCTTGGAGAGACGGACATCGGCGATCCAATTGATTGGCTGACTGAATGTATTGCGACCAATGTCGATACGGTTGGTGCCGCCGGAGCCGTTGATACCGGTTGAGGTCAAGGGGTTGGCTGCGGATGGATTCGGGGAGTTGCCGCTCACAAATGCCGAGTAAGGCAATCCGCTCTGGATCTGATAGATGGGGGAGAAGCTCCAGCCCTCAACCAGATACTTTGCCCAGCCAGTAGCCTTCCACGGAGACTCCATGACCGTGGTGAGCGTGAAGCGGCTCGGTACATTGTAAATCGAGTTGCCGTATTCGCCGTTCAGGTTGAAAGGATTCAGCAACGAGTTGGTGGCGGTAAACGTCTGGCCATTTACGCCATTATCCAGAGCATGTGACCAAGTGTAGTTAGCATAGAACTGGATGTGGTGATTCATCCGGTGCTTCAGCTCAACTGCCAGGGCCTGGTAGTTGCTGATAACGCCACTAAAGATGTCCGTGGTCGCGCCAAAGTTCGCATTCGGACGGGCCCCGGTGAACAGAGGCGTTGTGAAGGTACCTGCGGCTCCGAGCGGTCCACCGTTGAGTACGCGGTAGGTGACGGAGGCGGTTGGCCGATTTAGGTTTGTGTCTACGAAGCTTGGCAGTTGACGGCCAAAGCTACCGAGGTAGCTCACAGATAGCGAAGTACCCCAGCCTAGATTCTGCTCAATGGCGAAATCAGACTGGCGAATCTGCGGCATCTGGAAGTTCGGATCGAAGAATACGATGTTCGGCTTCACAGCGGTGGTTGGCGCCGCTCCCACGATTCTCGGGAAATTCGGCGATCCGGCTGCGCCCGGCAGGAATGTGAATGACAACTGGCCATTCAGCGATCCCGTATTGATGAGCGCATTAAAGATCGTGGAATTGATTACGCGGGCGTAATAAACGCCATAGCCGCCACGGACCACTGTTTTGCCGTTTCCAAACACATCAAACGCGAATCCGGCACGAGGTCCCCAATTGTTGTTGTCTGAAGGAAGCGACTGAGTCGCTGCGAACTTCGTGTTCACGAAGTTGCTGAACGTATCAGGCAGCTGTTCCTTTTCCCAACGAAGCCCCAAAGAGACGCTCAAGCGTGACGTTACTTTCCAGTCGTCCTGAGCGAAGAAGGAGTAGTCATTGGTATTGAACTCAAGACCCAATGGGCCGAACGCCTGGTTGTATGAGGAGTAGCACTGTTTACCTGCGCAACCATTGGTCACATTCAGATCCGTGAGGTAATTGACGAGGTTGGAATAGCTGTACTGACCGAATTGCTGGAACAGGTTCTGGGAGTTATCCGTGACATGGCTGAAATCAAGACCAAATTTCAGATTGTGCCGGCCATGGGTCCAGTTCACCGTGTCAGCAATCTGCATGCGTGATTCATCCGGGAAGTTGGGACGCAGCAGGAAGTTCGGTGTGCCAAAGGTAAACCCGTTGGTGATGGAAACCTGCGGCGGCAATCCTAACGGATTGGTGAAAGTAGGTGTATTCAGCAGGTTGCTCTGCTCATAAGGAGTTGCCGGCTGGTTGTTTTCAAATTCGAAGTCACGGCCATATTGGAAACGCGCTTCGTTGTTGATGGTGCTTGAAATCATCGTATCCAGTTTGGCGACGCCCCAGGTGTCCTTCACGAAGTCATTGCCGAAGCTGGCAATGCCAAATGTGTTGGTGGCCTGTGTCTGAATGCCGGCGGGCGACTCCCAGCGCATACGGTTCAAAGAGAACGATGCATGATTTTTCTGGCCGATCTGCCAATCAATCTTAGGATAGATGATGTACTGTTCGCCATCGCGAGACACCGGGCCGAGCATGGTGTTCAGGCCAGCCAAGCCGTTGTTGTACACACCCAGGGCCTGGGTAAGCTGGGCCTGAGTCGGCGCGGTGGTGATGTGGTTCAAGTTCTTCGCCAGTTGAATGACGTTGGCCGATGCCGCGTGCACTCCGTCACTACCATCAAACTGCTGCGCAAAGAACGCGCCAGGGTTACTGGCAACTGCCGTGCCGGGGAAGTTCCGGTCATACCAGTCAAAGGTCAGTGAGTAAAAAACCTTGTCCTTAATGGCCGGGCCGCCAACTTGGCCGGCTACGCGCTTGCGCCAATCGGTGGGCTTGAAAGGCTGCTGGGTGAAGTTGCCGGGCGAGGTCTGGACCGCAATCTTGGTGAACTCATTGCTGGCTCCCCAAACATTGTCACGGTCAAACAGGTCAACTTCGCCATGCAGACTGTTGGTGCCGCTCTTGGTAACGGTATTGATCACGCCACCGGCGGAACGGCCATATTCAGATGAATAGTTGGAAGTGTTGACCTGAAATTCGTCCACGGCAAGCTGCGGTGTGGAATAGCCCGCGCGGGTACGGCCGCGCTCTTCCGAGAAGAAGGCCTGGTTGTTATCGGCGCCGTCCACCGTGTTGTTGTTGAGCAGCGTGCTCATACCACGGAAGCTAAGCAGACCGAAGCCGCTGGAATCGCTGACTACGCCCGGCGTCAGAATCGCGAAACTCGACCAGCGCCCGCCGTTAATCGGCAGGTTGGCAATTGCCGTCTGGTTAAACGTTGGAGCGAACTCCGGGGAAGTGGTATTGATCTGCGGCGCTTCTGCGCTTACGTCCACCGTCTCCGTGCTGCTGCCAATGGCCATGTGGGGCGAGAGTTCAGTCACGCTTCCAACTTGCACGATGACTTGCTCAGACTTAAATGACGCGAAGCCCTGCTGGCTGACTGTGACGGTGTATGTGCCGGGCTGCAGTTTGGTGACCCGGAAGAAGCCCGAGCCATCCGTTGTGATCGTTGTTTCGGCGTTTGTGCCATTGTTGCGCACAACGATCTTCGCGTTTGCGACCACAGCTCCGTTGGTGTCGTAAACCGTTCCACCGATGGCGCCATCAGTAGTGGACTGGGCGTAGAGCAGCGCGCCGCAGGTTGCGGCGAACAGCGCTACTGTGAGCAGCCGTTGAATTGAACTCCAAAAGCGTGACATCATTCTCTCTCTCCTGTGAAGGACTTCAGCATGGCGGGACCCGGTAGAATCTAGGGCACCCATAATAGTCATCAATGGGTTAAATGCAACCTAGAAATTTGGTTTTACCGCGTATTTGCAGCTTAATCGTAGCGTACGATTGTTGCCGGGAGATGAACGAAACACAAAAAGTTTGTGGAACTCCTGTGGATAGCTGTGCAAAAGAGAGACTCACTCCCACACATCTATGAAATATGGGAATTTCAGGGCATTTTCAGGTGAAAAATCGCTTATTGCGCCCTTCTGCTGATGTAGGCTACCTTCATGAGGAAAGTCCAACCCAAGGATGGGGTGCCTCCGTTGACCTGGACCGAGACTTTTAATTGCGACATCTGCGGCAAGCAAAAAAGCACGGTAGACCACTGGTGGCTCGCATGGAGCGAGCCGTTTAGCCCTCATGCCGAGGCGCCGGAACGCCAGATGCTAAAAATCTATCCCTGGGAAAATATGCTGGCGCATGACTCCACGGCGAAACATCTTTGCGGCCAGGCATGTCTGCAGAAACTGGTGGACCGCTGGCTGAATGTGGAATTGGGATCCGCCCATGCCGCCGCCTCACACCCGGGAAAATAACCGCTCACAGGTTTTGGTTCGACCAGGACAGCAGACCGCAGAAGGGCATCGTGTCTTTTTGTGGCAGAAGTAAAGTGTTAATCGGCTTGGCGGATGCCGGACCCTGTCTGGCACGTTTCAGTGCAGTGCTTGTTTCTGCAGCAGACCAGCAGTGCGGAAACGGAGTGCTTGAAAATGAGTTGTTCCTGCGTTTTGGTTTCAAGCACAATGGAATATTTATCAAACGAACGAACGCTTCCTGAAACCTGCGCGCCGTTCAGCAACTGGACGGTAATGTGCTTCCCGCCCGCAAGAGCCACGTTGAGAAACGATTCCTGAACGTTAATCACTGACATGATTCCACCGTTGCCCCATATCTCTTGTGACAGTGGCATCGCGTGCCCCAGCCAGAGCCTTTGGCGAGGCGCGCTACTGATGGTGCTCAAAATAGTGCTGAAATTGTTATAAGTCCAATATATAATTGGACTGAGATTAATAGGCACTGACTATGGAAGTCCACCAGCTACGCTATTTTTGCGCGGTTTCTGAAACCGGGAGTTTCACGCGCGCCGCCGAAAGAGAACAAGTCGCCCAGCCGTCATTGTCGCAGCAGATCATGAAGCTGGAGGAAGAACTCGGCGTTCGCCTGTTTGACCGCCTGGGCCGTACCGTCCGGCTCACGGGGTTTGGGCAGGTATTTCTTCCCCGTGCCCGTGCCATTTTAGGAGAACTCAAGGCCGCCAAGGACGAAGTCGCGGAACGGCAATCGGCTGTTGCTGGGCCAGTAAGCATTGGCGTGATCCCCACCATCGCCCCATATTTCCTGCCATTGCCGCTCGCGCTGTTTTCCCGGAAATATCCTGAGGCTTCCATCAACGTGGTTGAAGACGTCACCGCGCGCCTGATGGACCGGCTGCGCGCCGGCCAGATTGACCTGGCCATCCTGGCCATGCCTTTGCGCGGCCATGACCTGGAAACTTTCAACCTGCGCACCGAGCGGCTGTTTGCCATCATGCCGCGGGCGCACCGGCTGGCTAAAAAACGCAAGATCCTGCTCAAGGAATTGCGCGATCAGCCTTTTCTTCTGCTGCGGGAAGACCACTGCTTTCGCGACACGGCGATTGAAGTCTGCAAGCGTGCGCGCGTGGTGCCGAAAGTGGTGTTTGAAAGCGGACAGTTCAGCAGCATTCTTGCGATGGTCGGGGCAGGGCTGGGCATTTCTATTGTTCCTGAAATGGCGATTGAGGAGCGGACTGATTGTTCCTACGTTGCCGTGGCTGATGATCGCGCTTCACGCACCATTGGTGTAGTCACGCTCAAAGGCCGCTACCTGAGCCGCGTGCAACAGGCTTTTCTTGCGCATTTACACACGTTACCCAAAAAAGACAATTAGCGGAATTCTGAATTGCGTTTGTGCAGTAGCGCGCCTGGGTGCGCTGCGGTTAGCATTTCAGGCGTGAGCAACTTTCAGATTCTGTTTGACGACGCTGAAGCTTCTCGAATCGAACATCCCGCCTTTGCGCCTTACGGAAAGCTGGGCTTCCCTGCCGCACATGAAGAGCGTCCGTGGACTTACGCCAATTTTGTTCAATCGATTGACGGCGTAGCTTCGTTCAAAGGGCCGCACGCCGCCGGATCGGATATATCACAGTCGGCGGAAGACCGCTGGCTGATGGACCTGCTGCGCGCCCACGCTGACGCCATTATCACCGGCATCCATACGCTGGTGGAAGAGACACTGAGCGCGCCGAAGCTGAACGAAGGCCGCGGCCCTGTATATCGCATTGAAGACGAATCCCTGCGTGACCTGCGCAGCAAGCTTGGCCGGAAGCGCGAGAAGGTGATTTTTGTCACGGCTTCCGGCGGCGTTGATCCGCGCGCCTATCGCGTATTTGATGGCGACCAGATGGACGCGATGATTCTTACCACGAAGGCCGGAGCGGCACGGCTGCAAGGACGGATCGGCCAGGAGCGCCTAATCATTGCTGGCCAGGACAAGACGATCGACCTGCCTGCGGCAATGCGCATGTTGCGGAGAGAGATGAGCATTGAGCATCTGCTTTGCGAAGGCGGTCCTACGCTCTATGGAAGCATGGCGCGAGCAGGACTGATAGACGAAAAGTTTGTAACGGTTTCACCGGTCGAGATCGGCTTGCTTGTGCCGCCGGAACAGGACATTACACCGGCGGGGACGGGCACTCAGCTCAATGTGCGGCCGACAACGTTTATGTTTCCTGGCTTCACCAAGGAGACAGCTCCATGGTGGTTCTGGATGAGTTGCCGCCGCGTGGGCGACCACCAGTTCAATCGCTATCGGAGAAAAGCAGGTCTTACCACAGATTTACACGGATAACACGGATCTGAAGACGCGGGATCGGAACGAGCCAGACACGGGATTCACCAAATTCAGGGTTCAATCTGGGAATTCTGCTGTTGGCTTTCTTAAAAAAGTCGGTCGGGCAGGCCGAACCGAAAGCTGTTTTGGCGCATCGAATCTAGCGTAGCTGCTGATTGTAGATGGATGGCCTTATGGAGACGTTGGGTAAAAAATCATTTTGGGGCGCAATGGTTTTTGTCGCTGTGTTCGTTACATCGATCGTGGTTCTGCTGGCGGATAACGCCATGGCCCGCTGAACAGCTACTTTCTGCCTGCTGCCTCCACGCTGCGCGTTGGATCAGCGCCTTTCCAGGTAACATCCGCCGTTGGGCCATAACTTGAAGGTACTGGTTTACCCAGAAGCCGCAGATAGACGCTTAGCTGAGTGCGATGGTGCGTGGTATGCAAGACGCGCCGCCAGAAGACCCATATGCGCTCCCGCTGCACGTCAAAAAACGGCACCACCTCAAGCCACCATCTCTGATCACGGCCTGCCATCCGCATCAGCCGAGGCGTGCACAGCTCCTGATTGCGCCGCCAAAATCCTTCAGGCGTGAGATCTTGAGGCAGAAGCGCGGCCGCTTCCGGCTCGCCGCCAAGGCCGATGAATTCGGCAAAAAATCGCCGCTCTGAAAGTAGCTGGTGCTTCATGATTTCCAGCACCGTGGACGACTTCTCCGCCGACTTGAAGGGCATGTCTTCCCTGCCGAACTGCCGCCACAGGCTCACAACTTTATTTGTCTCGCTGGCGTAGGTATCGAGCAAGTGCTGGAAGATCGGGTCTGTGGCGCGCGGTATCTGCGCTTCAGGAATCGCCGTGTATTCATATTGCATGGGCATGATGACTGCCTTCTGGTTTGACTCTAAACTCCTGCTGCTAAATGCCTGCGATTAAATTTTACGCTCCCGCCACCTTCGCTGTTGTGGTAGCAGACGCTCCTGGTTTTACGATTGCCGCGGCAATGAGACCGGCAAAGACAAATCCCATGGCCACCGTGCAGACATAAGCCAGCGTGTAGTTGCCGGGAAAGCCATACCAATTCCAATATGAAATGTTGGTGCTGATGCCGGCCAGAATGCCTGCGATTGTAATAAACCGCCAGCGCGCGGCAAAGCTCACAAGGCTGGTCTGGCCGAGCAACATCACCGCCAGCAGAACTTGAAGGATGTTGGTTCCAAGCTCAACACCCAGCGCCTTCCCAAAAGAGAACTGGAGTGACGGATGATACGCCAGCAGGCCTGAAGGCCCGGTTTCCACCTTGTGCATGCGCGCTTCCATGGCTGCGCCCTGTTGCGCACGCGTAGCATTCTCAGGAAGGCCAAGACCGGGAAGGAGATAAAGCCCGTTCTCGGGCATATTGGCCTTCATGGAACTTAGAACGGCTTGTTCATTAGGGATTTCTTTTATGCCGGCCTTGCCTAGCGGCAATACGTCATGCGCCACGTACGACCAGAAGAAGAAGGCCAAGCCTCCGAGTACGCCCGCCAGCAGCTTCTTTCCCATGGATGCCTCCTTTAATTACGCAACCCGATATTTCGGGAACCATGCTGCTACGGGAAAGCGACGGAGTCAATGGCATTGCACGGCAAGCTAGCCATTTGGGCAGGTACCAACAATATTCCGAAACTCACGGCAGAAGCCTGTAATCTAGTGGAGAGCACCATCACGATCGGAGTAGCCCTTGGCAGTAGAAACTGAGTCGAAAAAAGTTGATGCAAAGATAGTTGATCCAAAGCCGGTTGACCCAAAGGCAGTTGATCCAAAGGCGGACGTCAAGAAGAAGAAATCCGCTGCCGCTCATCTGAAGTCGGTATGGCCAATGATCGGGGAGTTGGTCCGTCCCCGGCGCGGACTGTTGGTCCTGAGCTTTCTGCTTCTGCTGCTTGGCAGGCTTTGTGGGCTGGTATTGCCGGCTGCGCCAAAATATCTGTTGGATGACGTGATCGGCAAGCATCGCGCGAACCTGCTGCTGCCGCTGGTTCTGGTGGTGCTGGGCGCAACGTTGATTCAGGGATTGACCTCATTTGCGCTTACGCAGCTTCTTTCCAAAGAAGGGCAGCGTTTGATTTCTGAACTCCGGAAGCGAGTGCAGACGCACGTGGGGCGTCTCTCACTGAATTATTACGACGCGAACAAGACAGGGGCGCTGGTCTCACGCATCATGAGCGATGTGGAAGGCATACGCAACCTGATCGGCACCGGGCTGGTTGAGTTCTTTGGCGGCGTTCTGACCGCCGTGCTGTCACTAGTGTTCCTGCTGAAATACAACGCTGAGATGACTGCGATCGCCGTTGGGTTTCTGGTGGTCCTCATGGTGGCGCTCAGCCGGGCATTCAAAACGATTCGTCCCATTTTCCGCGAGCGAGCAAAGATCAATGCCGAGGTTACGGGCAGGCTCACTGAGTCGCTGGGAGGAGTGCGCGTGGTGAAGGGATATCACGCGGAAGAGCGCGAGTCGAACGTTTTCAGCCGCGGGGTGCAGCGCCTGCTGGACAACGTCTTGAAGTCTCTGACCGCTACCTCGCTGATGGGACTGACGTCCACTGTGGTGCTGGGAGTGGTGAGCGCCATCATCATGTTTATAGGAGCGCGCCAGATTCTTGCCGGGCACATGACGACAGGCCAGCTCTTCAGCTACACCATGTTCATGGGCTTTCTGATTGCGCCGGTCGCGCAGATGGCAAGCATCGGCACACAGATCACGGAAGCGCTGGCCGGACTGGACCGCACGCGCGAAGTGCTGGCGGAAAGCCGGGAAGATCAGGACCCCGACCGCTCGATTGTGCTTGGCCATATTAATGGCGCGATCGCGTTTGAAAATGTGGACTTTTCTTACGAACCCGGCAAGCCGGTGCTGGATGACGTGAGCTTTGACGCGCAGCCGGGAACGGTGACGGCGCTGGTGGGTTCGTCAGGGTCTGGCAAATCGACAATCATTGGCCTGGCCGCTGCGTTCTATAAGCCCACCTCAGGGCGCGTGACTGTTGATGGGCAAGACCTGAGCCGCGTTCGGCTTGATTCCTACCGCAGCGCGCTGGGCGTGGTGTTGCAGGATTCGTTCCTGTTTGATGGATCGATCAAGGAAAATATTGCCTTCTCGCGTCCATCGGCAACCGAAGAAGAAATTCTTAAGGCTTGCCGCATTGCCCACGTGGACGAATTTACAGAACGCTTTGCCGACAAGTACGACACGATCATCGGCGAACGCGGAGTAAAGCTTTCCGGCGGACAGCGCCAGCGCGTATCAATTGCCCGCGCCGTGCTGGCCGATCCCAGAATCCTGATCCTGGACGAAGCGACATCGAGTTTGGACTCAGAGTCAGAAGCCTATATCCAGCAGGGCCTGAAATATCTGATGCAGGGACGCACGACGTTTGTGATCGCGCACCGGCTGTCAACCATCCGGCAAGCTGACCAGATCCTGGTGGTTGAGTCCGGCAAGATCCTGGAGCGCGGCAAGCATGCCGAACTGTTGGCGTTGCAAGGCCGCTATTACGATCTCTATACGCGGCAGCATGGTCTGGAAGAAAACCTGTTTCTGGCTCCAGGCGAAGGCGACAAAGTGGAAGAAAAAGGCGGTGGGTCGCGCGGAGGCGGTGGTGGAGTGCCGGATGCGGTGAGTTTGATCCGGGGACAGGGCTTCTAAGATTGATCGGTCTGGCTGTAACGATGACCTAGGTCTGGAGGCCCCGCCGTCTGCGAGAGTGCCTATTCCGATTTAAGCTCTGGATTGTTGTCAGCATCTTCCAATAAAGGGTTGGCCCTTTGCTCGTCTAAGACACGCTTGCGGTCACCAAAAAGTTTAGACAAACTATGCTGAGTAGACAACGCTCTATCCAGCAGCAATGTCATTACGGCGCTCATTTCTGCATATACAGCCGTGGCTTTGCGGCTAGCCATTCTAAACTCGCGCGTATGTCCGGGTAGTTTCGAGACAATGTCATGTGTTTCATCTGACATCTCCCGCATACCCCGGATTGAAGCAATCAGGGGACTTAACTGCTCTGCGATACCGTGAAACTCGGCGGGATCTCCCAGTTTCTCTTCGGAAAACATCTTTGCAGCTGAATGTACAGCACCAAGGCTTTCGCTCATGGAGCTCTTGAGCGCAAGTACATCCTTTTTCGTTTGATTCGAGTGGTTTAGTAAAATGAGCGCCAGTCGGTCCAGAGCTACCTTCATCTCTTTGGCACTCTGATGTTGTTTTGCAATGTTCAGCCGTTCTAACGCGGTTTTGATTTCCTGTGTGTTGCGCTCAGCAGATTCAGCTAGGCTCTGAAGCGATTGTAAGGCCACGTTGTTTGCTGTTTCTCCCATGACTATAAGGTCTAGCAGACCTGGGTTTTCCGATATATCTCTTTCTTCCTCCGCGAGAGTTGAATCAACTTCCTCTATAGACGAGACGAGTTGCTCAACTGGAGTCTTTAAATCAGCAGGCAGTGGTGAAAGTACTCTCCATTTAGCGCCATCCCACTGGTCACTAATAAGTGTACGCAAGTGTTGTCTTATTACCTTAAGCAGTGAATCGGAATCAGTAAAGTCATGAAACAAACCACCAGCATCACCTAGGGTTTTTCGGAAGCCATGCACTTTCTTCAATTGCTCCAAGTCAAGCTTATGAATATTATCGGTAATGGTTTTAAAATAAAAAATGACTCGCACCGATTCGGGAGCCTGTCGATAACGTTCATAGGCAAGTTGAAACTCTTCTGCGGTTCCCGAGCCGGACCTAGGTGTCTCAGATCCGAAACGAGAGCCGAGAAGACCAATGTAAATATCATATTTATCTTGAAGTTGTGCATTTATCACCGCCTGCGGATCTATTCCAATCCCGGGAACCACATCTTTTTCAAAAGTCAGGGAGTGGAGATTGACGCCGTGGCTCTCTTCCAGAAATGGGTTCAATTCCTCAATGGCTGAGGCAATCACTTCTCGTTCTTTCGCCAAATCATTTGGAGACGAGATAAAAATTGAAAGGCGCGTAAGTCTTTTAGGCATGAGGATATTCTAACCGTCATCTCAAAACTTCAGCCTACGCTATGAGAACGGGAGCCCAGGATGCAGAGATCCGAAGCAGAGGACTCCAGTTAACCATCGATTCGACAAGCTCAGGCAGGCTAGCAGCACGAAAAAACACAAAAGGGTAGAATGCTCTGCCTTATCAAATATTCCCTTGTGGTGAAATTCAAATGCGACTGAAATTTTTCGATACTATCCTTGTGCTGCTGTTGTTCGCTCTTTCCTCTTCTGCTCAAACCGCTCCCGCTCCCAAACCGATTGACCTGCTCAAACAAAAGCTCGAACAGATATCCGCCGGCGTGAGCGCGGACTGGGGCATTTACATCAAATCGCTCGATACGGGCGAGGAGATTGCCATCAACGCCGATAAGGTGATGGACACCATGTCGGCTATCAAGATTCCGCTGCTGGTGGATATCTACCGGCAGGTGGACGCGAGCAAGATCAACACGGGTGATCGGTTCGCCATGAAGACCGCGGACAAGCGCTTTGGCACCGGAGTGCTGCGAACGGTTGATTCAGGACTGAACCTGAGCTTTCGCGATGCGCTGGAGCTGATGATTATCCAGAGCGACAACTCCGCCACCGACATGGCTTTTGCCCGCGTAGGCGGCCCGGCGCACGTGACCCAGACCATGCATGAACTGGGATTGAATTCCATCACTGCCACCGGGACGAGTTTCGACTGGTTCCGAGCGCTGGCGGAGGCTGGCGATCCTTCATATTCCAAGTTGTCTCCGGAAGAACTTTTTACCAAGGGCTTTCCTGACAAACTGACCGACGCCGATGTGGAGCGCTTCCATTTTGAGGGCAAGCATCCTTTTGGCCTGGCCAGTGCGCGCGACATGGGCAAGCTGCTGGAGATGATGGCAACGAACAAGGCCGCGAGCGAAAAATCCTGCAAGGAAATGCTGCGCATCATGGGCCAGCAGCAGATGCGCACGCGTATCCCGCGCTTCATGCTGGATGACGTCAACACTCCGCATAAGACCGGCGATTTTCCACCGTATATCGCCAACGACGTTGGTCTGATTGAGACGCCCGCGGGGCGTGTGGCAGTTGTGTTTTTCTCGGCGCACCATCGCGGCTATTACAGCGAGCTGGAAGACGCGATTGGACGCATGAGCGAGCAGGTGTGGGGTTATTTTAATTATCGGGAGAAGCAGGCGGCCAAGTAAGCGCAAGCTGTAGTTAGTAGTTGATCAACTCAATGCGGTCGAAGCAGGAAGCCTTCCAGTACCGATCTACCTGACTTAGCGCCGGCATCCTGCGACAACTATTCTGACGTCCCATGCTTGTCCTTGCGCCGCATCTTGAGGATTGCCGGCGATATATTTAAGATCGCGTTAGAATTGGTACCCGAAAATAGAACGGAGGCCGGCATGGCAAAGCTAACCAACTATAGCTTCCTTGCAGGAGCGCTGATCATGGTCTCATCCGCCGTGAGTTGCGGCGGAAATCAGCAGAGCGGTGGCGGTAACTTTGCCTCGGCCAGCCTGAGGGTGCTGGTGCTCAATCCGTCGGCGGGCACTGTGCAAGTTTCTGTGGATGGCACGATGGTGAGCAGCAATCTGCCCTACAAGGGGAATACCGGCTATGTGCCCATCAAGACCCCCGGCGGCCAGCTCAGCATGGCGCCTTCAAATTCCGTCACGGTAGCGCCATTCACCGAACCGCTTGATCTAACCGCGAATTCGCACAACACGTTTTTGCTGGACGGCTGGGCGCACTTTAATTCGTCCAGCAGTTTGATGGCGGACGACAACACACCTGCGCCCAATTCCGCTGCCAAGCTGCGCATTCTGGATGTAAGTTTGAGCGTGATTCGTGATATTTACCTGCTGCCCGCAGGGTCCACGCCGAGCGGCACTCCGCTTATTGCTTTGTCTGCCTTCAACACTGCCACCCCCTATCAGACGCTGGCCCCCGGAAGCTATGAAGTCTTTGTAACCAGGACAGGCACAACCCAGGTACTGTTCGATAGCGGTCCGATTAGCCTGGCTGCCGGGCAAAACCGCACCTTTGTAATCTTCAGCAATTGCCAGCCGAATACCTGCGATTTCAATGTACTTACATCACTTATGCTCGCGGACCTGAACTGAGCATTTTTGAATTCAGGATATACCGGGTACAGACATGATGTTTTCTGAATTTTGATGACCGATGGCCCGCTTGGCGGTGCCGGGCGTTTTTCGCTTGCAGCGGGAACATGACCGGAAGTAGAGTTTCCGCCTGGAACAACCCACATTATTTCGGCCCAAAACTTTTACCCTTGATCGCCGCGCAAACCGGGCGATCACCTTCACAAAAAAGAACAGACGGAGAACGATGCCACAGAACCTGATTCTAGCTGCCGGCAATTACGAGATAAATACATCCACAGGGGAGCTGACTGGCCCCGGAACTTCTGTCCGCGGGGAGGTTGCGGGCGGCAAGGTGACTTTCAGCTTCGCACAGATCAATATTGAAAATGGCGCGAACATTCAGGTGCGGGGAACAACGCCGGTGGTTTTCAGGGCAGCGACGTTACGATCAACGGCAAAATAATTTCCGATGGCAACGGCTTTCCCGGCGCTGCGCCTCTAAGGCCCGGAGCAGGCGGAGGAAATGGCGCTGGTCCCGGCGGAGGCCAGTGGTCAGGGAGTGTGGGCGCGGGCGGAGCAGGTTATGGCGGCAAGGGAGGAGCGGGCGGCTCGATCGGCGGCCAGACGCCAGGCCAAGGCGGCAAGAATTATCACGACTTCAAAAACTGCCTGCAGAACGGAAGTGGCGGAGGCGCTTTTGGGACGAGTCAGGGAGCCGGAGCGGGCGGCGGCAACGGCGGAGGCGCAATTGAGATACAAGCTACCAACACTCTCTTAATTAGCGGAACAATCAGCGTTGCAGGGACCGGCGGAGGAGGATCTGCGGCTGCCGGCGGTGGCGGCAGCGGCGGAAGCATTGTGCTTCAGGGTATGGCCGTGAAAGGCGCTCCTGTGCTGAATGCATCCGGCGGAGCTGGAGGCGGCGGCGCGATTGGCGGCGGTGGTGGCGCGGGCGGCGTGATTATGGTGATCACCGCAAAACAGGGCTTCAAGATCGACCGCTTCAATGTGTCCGGCGGTGGCGGCGGATCGTCAGCGCCAGGCGGACAAGGACAGCCGGGCGAGAAAGGATTGATGTACTTCCAGCCCAGGCATTGAAGAGCGGGCGCGCTACTCTTGCGCTGCACCGGGCAGATAAGCGCCGTAATAATATTCGCGGCAAAAAGGACAGACAGTGTGGGTGGCATCTCGCCGGGTGTGTGCCACATAGGCGGGAACCCAATCCCAGGCCGCCGGGTCATCAACTCGGCGTGTGCGGCGGCAATTGGCACACATATGGATTAGACCCAGCTTGCAGCGGTAAATGGAATCATCCGGCTCGCAAATGGCCCGCGTGTGGGGATGCACAACCACGAGCGAATTATTCACCACAAAGCCGGAACCCGACTGAAGCGGATAAACCTGCATCCGGTAAAGACGAAAGACCTGCGCGGAGGAGCACTCATAATCTTGTGATTGCAGGCGTCCGAAGGTGCGCGCCCTTTGAAAGAGATTTTTGATGTTTTCCCTCAGCTCATCGGTCACGAACTGCAGGAAGGGCTTGTGCAGCACTGAGGCCGCCAATACGTCCGCGCCGCCGCCATTTTCCAGAGCAAACCGGTCCCAAGCTGGGTTGCAATAGCAGATGTAGAGCGACTCAGTGAGGGCAAAACACGCATGTGGGCTGCTTTCCACGGACGCCGGCACTTTGTCGGGAAGCTTTGCCGGAGTAACGCCCGTGTACACGCAGTTAAGTTTATCGGAAGGCGCGATTTTAAAAACGTGACATTGGTCACTAAGGCCTACGCGCTTCTCTTTTGCTCGTGGCTGCGCGCCGGCTGATACAGTCCGGGCACGCTCCGGGCTGAAATTGCCAGCCGGTTCCAGGCATTGATAGTGGATATGGCGAGGGTCAGGTCAGCCAGTTCTTTTTCGTTAAAATGTTTTCGCGTCTCCTGGTAAGCATCGTCCGGCGCGTGGGTTTCTTTGATGTTTGTAACCACTTCCGCCCAGGCCAGGGCCGCGAGTTCCCGGTCTGTGTAATAGGGCGATTCCTGCCACGCGTCCAATCCATAAAGCCGCTGCTCCGTTTCGCCCAGCGCGCGCAGGTCTTTCCAGTGCATATCAATGCAGTACGCGCATCCGTTGATTTGCGACACTCGCAGCTTGATCAGGTCAAGCAGCTTTTGCTCAAGTCCGCATTGATGAAGGTATTTCTCAAGACCGAGCATCGCTTCGTAAACTCCGCGACCAACTTTCAGATAATCGATTCTCGCTTCCATGAATTTCTCCTTTATTTACTTTTGGATGACGAGGGAACGAATTCGATGCAGGGCATCTGCAAGAGGAAAAATATTTCCAGCAAGCCGCGTCGTGTGCCTCTGGATGCGGCCTGAGAACCTGAACGAAGGCGGAATCCCGAGGCGCGGATTGGTCATCACTTAATTAAAAGGAGGCTGATCATGCAAAACGTTGCTGTCGATACTGATGTCCTGATCGTCGGCGCCGGGCCAGTCGGGTTGTTCCTGGCAACCGAGTGCGCTCGTCGAGGACTGAGATATCGGATCATCGAGACGCGCGCATCGCAGTCAGAACATTCCAAGGCGCTGGCAATTTTTCCTCGCACGCTTGAGATCTTTGACATGGCTGGCCTCGTGGGCCCTTTTCTTGAAGCGGCAAACCGCGTTACGTCTGTCACTGTAGTGTCACACGGACGCACACTTGCCGACATGCGCTTCGCTCCCGAGCAGAGTCCATACCCTTTCGTCGCCATGGTTCCCCAGAACGTAACGGAGAAGCTGCTGGTGGAGCAACTGCGGCGCGCGGGCGGCGCTGTGGAGTATGAAACCAAATTCGTATCAGCGGCCGAACAAGACAATTATGTGGATGTGACGATGGACCGTAAGGGCGCAACAACCAAGCTTAGAGCTTCTTTCGTTGTCGGCTGCGATGGCGCGCACAGCGCCGTTCGCCATCTGCTGAATCTGCGGTTTGAAGGCGCGGAATATGACGATACGTTCATCCTGGCTGACTTGGAGACGAACCAAACCCTTCCCGCTGACCAGTTGCAGCTATGCCCGAGCGAACTAGGTCCGGTAGCCGTTTTTCCCATGAGCGCCACACGCCGGCGCATCGTAGCGTCCATCAAAACCACGGAAGGTGATGCGCCATCGCTCGATCTTGTGCGCCGGATACTGGCTGAACGCGCACCCAGCGGCCTGGAGGCGCGCGCCCTGCACTGGAGCGCCTATTTTCGTATTCACCACCGTCAGGTGGCGCATCTGCGCGTAGGGCGTTTCTTCATCGCCGGCGATGCCGCTCACATTCACAGTCCCTTTGGGGGACAGGGAATGAATACCGGCCTGCATGATGTGTGGAACCTGGCCTGGAAGCTCGACCTTGCGCTGCATGGTCATGGCAATGAAGAGTTGCTTGAGAGCTACAGCGCCGAACGCCGTCCGGTAATTAAAAATGTTATCGAGACGACCCATTACCTCACCAAAGCATTGGGAACCCCGAGTAAACTTGCACAAATTTTGCGCGATACAGTGATACCCATGGTGTTGCGGCTGGCGCCTTTTCAGCATGCTTTCGTGCAAAGACTCTCCGAACTCGGCGTCCACTATCATGGAAGCCCGATTGTTGAAGGCGCGGGAGAACGATATCTGGATGATTCGATGCGAGGCGGAAATGGCATTCGCAGCCGCTTCCTGCTGGTGATGGATCGTGCCGCAGACGCATCGGCAAAGGAGGCTGCCAGGAAGCTCTGCGCATCCTTAAGCGACGTGGTTGAGTTGCGACTGGCGCGGCAGCAGGGCATAAGCCTCGTGCGTCCGGATGGCTATATTGCGTATTCCGCGCGCAACCATCACGGAATTGCAGAATTCACAGCCGTGCGCTCACTTGTGGAACGTCAAACAAGGGCCAGACTGGAAGCTGCATAGGCTGGTGTCCACGCTCAGTGAGAATGCGCTGCATTTGATCTGGAATGCGAATATCTCTGTAATGCATGTGGTTTCGGCTTGCAATCGCTCGCCATTCCATCATGGTGTTAAGTAAATAGTTATTATCTATTGATACAACAGAGCAGCAGGAGCTTACATCTTTCAGAGCAGCACACTCCCGGATCCCCTGTACGGAATACATGATCGTGCTCTGAGGACTTTATATGCTGAAAGCGCTCCGATCGCTCCTTATCGTCTGCCTGTTCCTTAGCTCCTTCATCTTTGCCAGCCAGCCATCGCTACCCGACGCAACCGGGCTGCTAACCTTTGAAACTAACCGTGGCCAGACCGCACCGCAAGTCCGCTTTCTGGCGCGAAGCCGCGAAGGCATTCTTTTCTTTACCCCTGACGGAGTGACCGTTGCCGTGCCGCACCAGGGAAGCTTCCGTCTGCTGTTCGACAATGCCGCTCAGAAAGAACGCACCATTAATCCTGAGCAGCAACTCGTGGCCCGCAGCAACTATCTGAATCGCCAACCCGCCATCGTGGGGGTAGAGAACTATGCGGCGCTACGCTATGCGTCTGTTTATCCGGGCATTGATGTCCGGTTTTATGGCCAGGGACGGCATCTGGAACACGACTTTCTGTTAGCGCCAGGAGCGGATGTAAGCAAAATAGCTCTGCGCACGGAGGGCATTGATGCAATTCATATCCAGCCATCAGGCGATGCAAGCCTGACGCTCGGCAAGTTGCAGTTGACGGAGTCCGCGCCGCGCGCCTGGCAGACGATCCAAGGAAAACGTTTCGCGGTGCAAGCGGCCTGGAAACTTATCAGCGCTGACCGTCTGGGGATTTCCCTTGGGTCCTATGATCGCGCTTTGCCGGTGACGATTGATCCTGTGCTAGCGTATGCGACCCATCTGGGCGGCTCCACAGGACAGGACTTGAGCCTGGGCACATCATTTCCCGCCGACACTTCCATCTCTGCAATCGGGCTCGACACCAACGGCAACATCTACGTTGGAGGCACTACCAGCGCGGCCGATTATCCCACCACCGCCGGAGCATTCGACCGCTCCGCCAACTCGCAAGCAATATTTCACGGTGACGCCACCACGCAGAGCGGCTTCATTTCAAAGTTCGACAAGACCGGACGCATCCTGATCTACTCCACCTTCCTGCGCGTGCAGGTCGACGGCATGGCCGTGGATTCGACCGGCCATGTCTACAGCGCGGAAGCCCAGTTCAATGAATTTCCCGGACCGAACTTCGGGTCCGACGAAGGAATCAATATCGACAAGCTCAGTGCTGACGGCTCATCACTCCTCTATAGCAATTTATTTGGGCAAACTACCAGCACGGACCCAGCTTGCCAAGCAAACAGCAGCTCCTTCGTGGGCGGCCTGATTGCGGACAACTCCGGGCATGTGTATCTCTCCGGCAGCACCGCGAATCCCTGCCTTCCGGCGACAGCGGGCGCTTTCCAGAAAACTCTACCCAACTCCAACACCACCGGGTTCGTGGCGAAATTCGATACCAACGTGGCGCCCGCCAGTTCGCTGGTTTTCAGCACATATCTGGGCGGCAGCGACGGAACCGACGGCGTCAATGCCATTGCGATTGATTCCTCGGCGAACGTGTATGTTGCCGGAACCACGTCTTCCACCAACTTCCCGCACGGCGCGGTCTTTGGTTCAGGCTCGCCGCGCGTATTTGTATCCAAACTGAACTCTTCCGGCTCAGGACTGATTTTTTCAACTCTACTAGGCGGCGCTAACAGTTTTCGCGGCGTGACCGCCATCGGCCTGGACCCATCGCACAACGTCTATATCACCGGCACCACGTCGCAAAGCACCTATCCCACCACGACGGGCGCTTTCCGGACTACGATTGCCGGCGGCTCCGATGCGTTTGTCACCAAGGTAAGCAGCGGGGGCGGTTCTCTCATTTTCTCCACGTTCCTCGGTGGCAGCGGCGCGGACAGTTCCGCCGGCCTACACCTCAACAGCGCGCAAATGGTGTTCCTGACCGGAAGCACCAGTTCCGCTGATTTTCCCACCACCGCCAATGCCTTCCGGCAGACCCTGGCTCCAGCCACCCAGGATGCATTCGTCACCGCCCTGCAGCCCGACGGCAAATCGCTCTACTATTCAACGTTGCTGGGCGGCAGCAACACGTCAAGCGGCGGGGCGATCTGGGTTGATCCGGCCTGGAACGCATGGGTTGGTGGAAACACCAGCGCGGGTGATTTTCCGGTGACGCCGGATGCGTTCCAACCGGGACTCAAGGGAAACAGTGACGCGTTCATTGCCAAGGTGGTCATCGCGGCCGATCTTGCGTTGCTTTCGCCCACCGCTCCCGCCACAATCCACCAGGGACAGACTCTGACCTATAGCCTGCTCATCGGCAATCAGGGGCCGGACAACAGCGACAATCTGGTTATCACTGACGTGCTCGCGCCCGGAACCAGCTTCGTGAGCGACAGTCTTACCGGCGGTACCGGGCCAACTTCCTGTACAACGCCTTCCCCGACGCAAGACGGTGGCACCATCACCTGCAACTGGAGAGGACTGCCGGCGCACGAGACTATCGCCGTGACCATACAGGTCAAGGTAAACGCCGCGGCGGGCGCAACGTTGGTCAATAACTTCAGTGTCCGTGCGCAAACCCAGGACCTGAACATGTCTAACAACTCTTTCTCATTTACAACGCAAGTGCAGTGATGCAGCTGGCTGAGCTATCCTGCTGCGAAAGCAGGATAGCTTCGCCGGCCTTCTCTTACCGTCCATCGGCTTGATCGTGCGCATGTCGAACACACGTCAGTAACGCATCCAGCGCAGTGTGCTCTCCTTTTCGCGCTTTTTGTAGAGAAGGGTGAAATTCGTCATGCAAGGGCCGACCGGAGGAACGTTCTAGCATCGATGAAAGTGCGCGCACGACCGGTTACTGTGTTGCCGCGGCTGTTTCGGTGCGCTGCTGGGCGGGTTTCTCTTGTTATGGATACCTGTGAACACAGCTCAGGAGACGTCAAAGCCATCTCATACCTTGTCTGCCCAGCAAAAAGAGACAATGAATACGTTTGTCCTGGACGGCAGATATCTGCTTGAAGCGGGCAAGACCGGCGAATCAGATCTAATAGTGCCCTTGAGATCATATCTGGGATCGCGTAGGACGGATTCATTCAGCAGACGTCAAGCTGTAATGGCCCTTGCCAGGCTCGGAGACCAGCGGGCGCAGCAGCAAATCGTGTGCTCGTTTTATGGTGACGACAAGATCGCAATGCAGGACGCAGCGGAAAGCGACCTCCCGTACGTAGGTGGATGGTTTGCGATTCGACTGTACCGCTATCTTCTTTCTCCCGAAGCTGACAAAAGGTTTTGGAAGGCAAAGAAGCCGGAAGCTTCAGACCTGGCCTATATCTCGCCAGCAATCTGGGCGCTTATGCAGCTTCCCAAAATTGTCCCAAATCCGCCCCTTGCGCCATTTGATCCGGGGGCTGGCGACCCTGGAAGAATTCCACAACAGGAAGGCAAGATTTGGCTCGATTGGATCGGGCAGCATGAGACTTTATTGCATCAACTGACACCCACCGGAGAAGGCATCGACTTTACTGGAAAGAGCTGCAGGCACTTCAAGCCTTATCCTCAAAGTAAAAGAGAATGAAAGTGTGGCCCGGTGTGCGTTTGTTTCAGCCATCTGGGGCATTGTCCTATTTCGCTATTAATTCGATACAGAGAATCCGCTAAAGTGTGGCAGCGTCGAGATGCGCACGGTCTTTGACAATTAGCGGCTAGCCACTAGCTTCTAGCCGCTAGCAAAAGCGGGTGCGTCTGAACCCTACGCGAATCGAAGTGTAATCGCCGAAGTGTCCTGCACCCCGAAAGTGAGACAGAGATAATATCCCCACTAAGCAGGAAAGGAGCTGCGAGTGGCGAATTTAAAAGGTGCCAAGAAACGCGGGTTGCCGTTTTGGCAGGCCGCAGTGGCAAGGGTACAGGCAGG